>CAZZZE010000205.1:2002-5182 GCA_964658365.1 uncultured Jatrophihabitantaceae bacterium | reverse complement strand
GGCTCGGGTCGGCGGTGTACGGCGCGTCCGAGGGCCTGCGCACGGTGCTCGTCGAACGCACGGCCACCGGCGGGCAGGCCGGGCAGAGCTCGCGCATCGAGAACTACCTCGGCTTCCCGGACGGCGTGTCCGGCGGCCAGCTCACCGACCGCGCCCGGCGCCAGGCCGTCAAGTTCGGCGCCGAGCTCATCACCACCCGCGAGGCGATCGCGCTCGAGGCGAACGGATCCGCCCGCACCGTCCGCTTCGACGACGGCACCTCGATCGACGCGCACACCGTCATCCTGGCCACCGGTGTCGCCTACCGGCAGCTGGCCGCCGTAGACGAGTTCACCGGGCGCGGCGTCTACTACGGCTCGGCACTGACCGAGGCGCCCGGCTGCGTCGATCAGGACGTCTACATCGTGGGCGGCGCGAACTCGGCCGGCCAGGCCGCCGTGTACCTCGCCCGCGGCGCGCGCAGCGTCACCCTGCTCGTGCGCGGCCGTTCGCTCGCGAGCTCGATGTCGCACTACCTGATCCAGCAGGTCGAGGCCGTTCCGAACATCAGCGTGCGCACCTGCACCGAGGTCGTCGGCGCCGAGGGCGACGGCCACCTGGAACGGCTGCACCTGCGCAACGCCGAGACCGGCGAGACGGAGACCGTCGACGCGGGGTGGCTGTTCGTGTTCATCGGCGCCGCACCGCGCACCGAGTGGCTGCAGGGCACCATCGCCCGCGACGCGCACGGCTTCGTGGTGTCCGGACCCGACCTCGCCGCGCCGGGGGAGAAGCCGGCGGGATGGGAACTCGACCGCCATCCGTTCCACCTCGAGACGAGCGTCCCGGGCATCTTCGCCGCCGGCGACGTCCGCTCCGAGTCGGCCAAGCGGGTGGCGTCCGCGGTCGGCGAGGGCGCGATGGCCGTCATGCTCGTGCACCGTTACTTGGAGGGTCAATGACCGACGAGTACTCGCGAGCGGTCGAGACGCTGCCCTGCGAGCTGGACGAGCTGCGCACGCTGTTCCTGTTCGAGAAGCTCTCCGACGACCAGCTCGACTGGCTGTGCCGGCACGGCAAGACCGAGCGCTACGAGCCCGGCTGGATCTACCGCGAGGGCGAGCCGGGTCGCTGCTTCTACGTGGTCCTCGACGGCACCATCGCCATGTCACGGCTCGTCGGCGACGACGACGTCGAGGTCACCCGCACCGACCAGCGCGGCGTCTACGCCGGTGCGTGGGCGGCCTACCTCGGCGACCGGGTGCCGCAGACCTACGCCAGCTCGCTGCGCGCGCTCACCGAGGTGCGGCTCTACGTGCTCGGTGCCCACGACTTCGCCGACTTGATGCGCGACTGGTTCCCCATGTCCGTCCACCTGCTCGAAGGGTTGTTCTTCGGCAACCGCTCGACGCAGCAGGCGGTCAGCCAGCGCGAGCGGCTGCTGGCCCTCGGCTCGCTGTCCGCCGGGCTCACGCACGAGCTGAACAACCCGGCCGCCGCGGCGGTCCGCGCGACATCGTCGCTGCGCGAACGGGTCGCCGGCATGCGCCACAAGCTGGCGCTCATCGCCGGCGGCGACTACGACCGCGAGGTCCTCGAGCTGCTCATGCGCCTACAGGAGGTCGCGGTCGAGCACGTGGCCAAGGCACCGCAGCTCGACCCGCTGACCGCCTCCGACCGCGAGGACGAGATGTCGGACTGGTTCGACGCCCACGACATCGGCGGTGGCTACGACATCGCGCCGACCTTCGTCGCTGCCGGGCTCGACCTCGCCTGGCTCGACCGGGTGGCGGCCAAGGTCGACGGCCGCACTCTCGAGAGCGCCGTGCGCTGGCTGAACTACACCCTCGAGACCGAGCTGCTGATGAACGAGATCGAGGACGCCACCGGGCGCATCTCGACGCTCGTCGGCGCGGCCAAGCAGTACTCCCAGCTGGACCGCGCGCCCTATCAGGTGCTCGACGTCCACGAATTGCTCGACAGCACGCTGGTCATGCTCAGCGGCAAGATCGCGCGCGGCGTCGAGGTGGTGAAGGACTACGACCGGTCAGTGCCCGACGTGCCGGTGTACGCGGCCGAGCTCAACCAGGTGTGGACGAACATCATCGACAACGCCCTGCAGGCGATGGCCGGCACCGGCACGTTGACGCTGCGCACGACCCGCGTCGACGACGACCTGCAGGTCGAGATCGCCAACACCGGACCGCAGATCCCCGAGGACGTGCAGGCGCGGATGTTCGAGCCGTTCTTCACCACCAAGCCGGTGGGCGAGGGCACCGGTCTCGGCCTGGACATCTCGTGGCGCATCGTCGTCGACCGCCACCACGGGGACCTGTCGGTCGTGTCCGAGCCGGGCCAGACGACGTTCGTCATCCGGTTGCCGTTGCGCGGCCCCGTCACCCAGGAGGACTGACATGACCGCAACCGACGCGATCGATCCGAGCGTGCCGCCGAGCGGTACGGGCTGCGTCGAGTGCGAGGCAGCCGGCGGCTGGTGGTTCCACCTGCGCCGCTGCGCCGCGTGCGGGCACATCGGCTGCTGCGATTCCTCGCCGTCCGGTCACGCGAGCGCGCACGCGAAGGCGGCCGGGCATTCGCTCATCACCAGCTTTGAACCCGGCGAGGACTGGTTCTGGGACACCGAGACCGAGCACTTCTACGACGGTCCTAGGCTCGCCGACCCGCAGGCCCACCCTGCGGAGCAGCCGGTGCCCGGCCCGGCCGGCCGCGTGCCGGCGAACTGGCAGCGCCAGCTGCGCTGACGTCAGCGGGTGTGGGGCTCGAGGTGATCGTCGATCGCGGCGGCGGCCGGGCGCTCCGGCGCCTCAGGATCCGGCGCGCGGTCGACGGATTCGGGCTGCGCAGGAAGCGCGTCCGTCCAGGAGAAGTAGTCGACCACGTGACAATCCTTGCTCCGCGGTCGCCGAGATGTCAAATCGAGGTGAGCTAAACCGGGGCAAACCCTGCGCTATCCCAGACGACGAACGCCCCGCACCGGAGACCGGTGCGAGGCGTTCGCGAGTGAGCTGGTGCTCAGATAGCGCGGACGTTCTGCGCCTGCGGGCCCTTCTGGCCCTGGGTGACGTCGAAGTCGACGCGCTGGTTGTCGTCGAGGCTCTTGTAGCCGTCGCCGGTGATGCCGGAGAAGTGGACGAAGACGTCGGCGCCGCCGTCGTCGGGAGCGATGAAGCCGAAGCCCTT
>CAZZZE010000205.1:0-1902 GCA_964658365.1 uncultured Jatrophihabitantaceae bacterium | reverse complement strand
TGTGCGAGACCTCGGTCCTGCTCAACTTGCCAACCCGAGGAAGACACGATGTGCGTTGCACTTCCCGCACGCGTACACGTTCGAGGAATGATGCGATAGACCGCGTCGAGCATAACAGCGTTCGGCGCCCAGGTCAGCCGTTGCGCGCAGAACTGTCGCCGACTTCCTGCACGATGGACCCATGACGGCCACCCTCGACCTCCGCGACGCCGCCCAGCAGCACCTCACCCGGCTGGCCGGGTCCGCCGCTGTGCTGCGCGACGACCAGTGGGCAGCGGTCGAGGCGCTGGTCGCGCACCGACGCAAGGTCGTCGTCATCCAGCGCACCGGGTGGGGCAAGTCGGCGGTGTACTGGATCGCCGCGGGACTGCGGCGTACGCAGGGCTTCGGGCCGACGCTCGTCATCTCGCCGCTGCTCGCCCTCATGCGCGACCAGGTCGCCGCTGCCGAGCGGTCCGGCCTGCGCGCGGTCACGCTCAACAGCGCCAACATCGAGGACTGGCCGGCCATCGAGGCGCAGCTGGCCGGCGATGCGGTCGACGTCCTGCTCATCTCGCCGGAGCGGTTGAACTCCTTCGGCTTCCGCAGCAGGGTGCTGCCGCACCTGTCACCGCGAATCGGCATGCTTGTCGTCGACGAGGCGCATTGCGTCTCGGACTGGGGCTCGGACTTCCGCGCCGACTACCGCCGCATCAAGGACGTCCTGGCCGCGCTGCCCGAATCCACGCCGGTGCTCGCCACCACGGCCACCGCGAACGACCGCGTCACTGCCGACGTCGCGGCCCAGCTCGGTACCGACACGTTGACGTTGCGCGGGTCGCTGGACCGCGAAAGCCTGGCGCTGTCGGTGATTGCGACGCCGGACGCGCCGACTGCGTACGCCTGGATCGCCGACGCGCTCGCGGGTGATTCGCTGCCCGGCGCCGGGTTGATCTACACCCTCACCGTCGCCGGCACCACCCAGCTGGCCGACTTCCTGCGGGCGCGCGGGCACGACGTCGCGGCGTACAGCTCGGCCACGCCGCCCGACGAGCGCGCCGACATCGAGCGCCGGCTGCTGGCCCACGAGCTGCGCGCTGTGGTGGCCACGTCCAGCCTGGGCATGGGGCTCGACCACCCGACGCTCGGCTTCGTGGTCAACCTCGGTGCGCCGGCCTCGCCGATCTCCTACTACCAGCAGGTCGGTCGCGCCGGCCGCGCCCTCGACACCGCGCAGGCGGTGCTGCTGCCCACGGCGGCCGACGAGCGCATCTGGGCCTATTTCGACTCCACCGCGTTCCCGGCCGAGGACCGCGTCCGCCGCGTGCTCGAGGTGCTGGCCAACGGCCCGCTGAGCCTGCCGCGCATCGAGGCCGACTCCGGGCTGCGGCGCGGCCGGCTCGAGACGCTGCTCAAGGTGCTCGACGTCGAGGGCGCGGTCGAGCGGGTCGACGGCGGCTGGGTGGCCACCGGGCGGCCGTGGTCCTACGACGCCGAGCGCTACGCGGGCATCGCCGCGGCCCGGCGCCGCGAGCAGCAGGCAATGCTGCGCTACGAGCGCTCCGAGAGCTGCCTCATGCAGCAGCTGCGGCATGAGCTCGACGATATCTCCGGCGGCGACTGCGGGCGGTGTGCGGTGTGCACCGGCGTGCTGCCCGCGCCGGGCACCGCACCGTCGCCCGATACCGTGCGCGCCGCTGTCGCGCACCTGCGCGCCCAGACCACCGTCCTCGAGCCGCGCAAGATGTGGCCGTCCGGCGCGCCACGCCGCGGCCGCATCGCCGAGGCCGCGCGGGCGGAGCCGGGCCGCGCCCTGGCGGTCGCCGACGACCCGGCCTGGTCGGCGGCCGTCGGCCGGGCCCTGTCCGGGGACGAACCGCTGCCGGCCGAGGTGTTCGACGGCCTCGTCGGCACGCTGGCTCG
>CAZZZE010000204.1:0-5194 GCA_964658365.1 uncultured Jatrophihabitantaceae bacterium | reverse complement strand
GCCGGCCATCCGGCTGATCGTCTCCTCCATCAGGGTGCCGCCGAGGTCGTTGACGCCGCCCTGCAGGAGCACCCGCGAGCCCTCGGTGCCCAGCTTCACCCACGAGCACTGGATGTTGTCGATGCGGCCGTGCAGCAGGATGCGCGCCATCGCGTGCACGACCCGGTTCTCCCGGGTGGTGGGGCCCGGACGGGCCACGCCGGCCAGGTAGATCGGGGCGTTGGTGTGGATGAACGGCAGCCCGACGAACTCGGTGAAACCGCCCGTCCGGTCCTGGATGCGGGCGAGCGTGCGGAAATGCCCGAGCCAGTG
Organism: uncultured Jatrophihabitantaceae bacterium; assembly: GCA_964658365.1. GTDB lineage: Bacteria > Actinomycetota > Actinomycetes > Mycobacteriales > Jatrophihabitantaceae > Jatrophihabitans. The sequence goes on along the minus strand of CAZZZE010000204.1, from coordinate 4,882 downwards.
CGCCGGGTTGTCGACGTGGCCGTACATCATCGTCGAGCTCGAGCGGATGCCCAGCTCGTGCGCGGTGGTGATGACCTCGATCCACTCGCTGGCCGGCAGCTTGCCCTTGGTCAGCAGCCAGCGGACGTCGTCGTCGAGGATCTCGGCGGCGGTGCCCGGGATCGAGTCGAGGCCCGCCTCCCTCGCCGCGATCAGCCACTCGCGGATCGACAGCCCCGTCCGGGCCGCGCCGTTGACGACCTCCATCGGGCTGAACGCATGCACGTGCATGCCCGGGACGCGCTGCTTTACCGCGCGGGCGATGTCGAAGTAGGCGGTGCCGGGCAGGTCGGGGTGGATACCGCCCTGCATGCACACCTCGGTGGCCCCGAGCGCCCACGCCTCCTCGGCCCGCCGCGCCAGCTCGTCCATCGACAGCGTGTAGGCGTCGGCGTCGGTACGCCGCTGCGCGAACGCGCAGAACCGGCAGCCGGTGTAGCAGACGTTGGTGAAGTTGATGTTCCGGTTGACGATGTAGGTGACGTCGTCGCCGACCACCTGCGCGCGCAGCGAGTCGGCCAGCCGGGCGATGGCGTCGAGTTCGGCGCCGTCGGCGTGCAGCAGGGCGAGCGCGTCGGCGTCGGACAGCGCACCCGGGTCGGCCTCTGCGTGCCGCAGCGCGCTGAGCACGTCCGAGTCGAGCCGTTGCGGCGCGGAGGTGCGGACCGACGCCTCACGGACGGTCTCCCAGTCGCCGTAGACGCTGTCGAAGTCGGTGCGCCGGTCCGACGTCCGGCCCTCGGTGTCGATCGACGTGTGCAGGTCGACCCGCCCGTCCGAGGCGGCGAGCAGGTTGGCGTCCTCGGGCTCCTGCCACGGCATACCCTGCAGTACGGCACCGTCGCGAGCCAGCCCGTCGTCACCGGCCAGCGCCTGGACGTGCGGCAGGACCCGCGGATCGAGCCAGGGTTCGCCCGCGGTGACGTAGGACGGGTAGACGGTGAGGCGCTCGACGAGGCGGAAGCCTGCGTCGGCGCTGCGGGCGGCCAGCTCGTCGATCATCGGCCAGGGCCGCTCGGGGTTCACGTGGTCGGGCGTCAGTGGCGACACGCCGCCCCAGTCGTCGATGCCCGCGCGCAGCAGCAGCGCGTACTCCTCGCCGATCAGGTTGGGCGGCGCCTGGATGCGCATGCGGGGCCCGAGGACGAGGCGGGCGACGGCCACCGTGGCCGCGAGGTCGTCGAGCTCGGCATCCGGCATGCGGGCCATGGCCGTGTCGGGCTTGGCCCGGAAATTTTGGACGATCGTCTCCTGCAGACCCTGGAACGCGCGCGCGATGCGGCGCAGCTCGAACAGCGCGTCGACCCGTTCGGCGGCCGTCTCGCCGATGCCGATCAGGATGCCGCTGGTGAACGGGATGTTCGAGCGGCCCGCGTCCTCGAGCACCCGCAGCCGGACGGCCGGGTCCTTGTCGGGCGAGCCGAAGTGTGCGCCGTGCGGATCCTCGAACAGTCGCCGGGACGTCGTCTCGAGCATCATGCCCATCGACGGCGCCACCGGCTTGAGCCGCTGCAGCTCGGCCCAGGACATGACACCGGGGTTCAGGTGCGGCAACAGCCCGGTCTTCTCGAGCACCAGGATCGCCATGGCCCGCACATACGCCAGCGTCGAGTCGTAGCCGTGCGCGTTGAGCCAGTCCTGCGCCGCGGGCCAGCGGTCCTCCGGCCGGTCGCCGAGCGTGAACAGCGCCTCCTTGCAGCCCAGCGCCGCACCACGGGTGGCGATGGCGAGGACCTCGTCCGGCGACAGGAACGGCGCGGGCACGCGGTTGGGCGTGGTGGCGAACGTGCAGTAGTGGCAGCGGTCGCGGCACAGCCGGGTGAGCGGGATGAAGACCTTGCGCGAGTAGGTCACCACGCCCGGACGGCCGGCGTCGACGAGTCCCTGGTCGCGGACGCGGCCGGCCGAGGCACAGAGGTCGGCGAGCGCGTCACCGCGGGCACCGAGCAGGATCTCGGCCTCGGTCGCGTCGAGGGTCACGCCGTCACGCGCGCGGCGCAAGGCGCGACGCAGGCCCGCGGGCAGATCGGATGCAGTCATGCGGAACTCCCTAGCCGAAGAATCGGCGACTCCCGCCTAATGACACCCTGCTGCCCGACCGCTGACCGAGGTCAGCCCGGTGGACTCCCCACCCGGCCGTGCGTACTACGCACTGCTCATAGCGAGCGTAGCCGCGGAAGTATTTCCGTGCCGTAGAGCTTGAGGAATTTCGCCTGGTCCGGCCCCGGCGCGTGGAACACCAGGTGGTTGAACCCGAGATCCAGATAGGTCTTGATCTTCTCGACGTGCTCGTCGGGGTCGGTGCTGACGATGAAACGCTTCGCGGTCTGCTCGGCGCTCAGCGCGTCGGCCAACCGCTGCATCTCGACCGGGTCCTCGACGCCCTGCTTCTGCTCCGGGGTCAACCCCAGCGCACCCCAGAACCGGGTGGCCTGCATCGCCTCGTCGCGGTCGTGGTCGAAGGACACCTTGACCTCGATCATCATCTCGATGTCGGAGATCGAGCGGCCGACCTTCTCGGCCCCTTCGGCGATCGCGGGCATCAGCGTGTCGGTGTACAGCGCCGGGTCCTTGCCCGACGTCGTGATCCACCCGTCGCCCTCGCGGCCGGCGAAGCGCGTCGCGGCCGGGCCGGACGACGCGAGCCAGATCGGCACCTGCTGCTCGGGCCGGTCGTAGATCGTCGCCTTGTCGGTGCGGTAGTACTCGCCCTCGAAGCTGACCCGCTCCTCGCTCCACAGCCGGCGGATCAGCGTGACGGCCTCGCGGAAGCGGGCGAAGCGTTCCTTGCCGTCGGGCCACTCGAGCCCGAGCGGTACCTCGTTCATCGACTCGCCGCTGCCCAGGCCCAGCACGACGCGGCCCGGGTAGAGGCACCCGAGCGTCGCGAAGGACTGCGCCACGATCGCCGGGTGGTAGCGGAAGGTCGGGGTGAGCACCGAGGTGCCCATGGTGATGCGCTCGGTGCTCGCGCCCAGCGCCCCGAGCCAGCTCATCGCGAACGGCGCGTGGCCGCCGTCGTGGCGCCAGGGCTGCAGGTGGTCGCTGATGAAGACCGAGTCGAACCCGTTCTCCTCGGCGAGAACCCCGTACTCGAGCAGCTCGCGCGGCGCGAACTGCTCGTTGGAAGCCTTGTAGCCCAACTTCAGATCAGCCATGGATCAACGTCCTCCGGTGACGATGAGCTCCGCTTTCTGGAACTCCTTGAGCGTCGAGTAGCCGCACTTGCCCATCACCCTGCGCACGGCCCCGAACAGGTTGCGTTCGCCGCTGGGATCGGCGGTCGGACCCACCAGCAGCTCCTCGAGCGACGGCCGATCCTGGTCCTCGAGCGGGTCGTGCCCGAAGTCCACCACCGACGAGCGCGGCACGCGCGGGTGCGCGGCGGTCGGGTCCCAGTAGCGCCCACCGCCGGGCGCCTCGACGGCCTGGGCCAGCGGTTCGCCGAGCATGACTGCATCGGCCCCGCAGGCCAGCGCCTTCGCGATGTCGCCCCCGCAGGCGAGGTCGCCGTAGGCGACGAGGTGGACGTAGCGCCCGCCGGTCTCGTCGAGGTAGTCGCGACGCGCGGCCGCGGCATCGACGAGCGCGGTGGCCATGGGGACGTCGATGCCCAGCACCGAATGCGTCGTCGAGCCCAGGTGGGCGCCGTAGCCGATGATCACGCCGGCGGCGCCGGTGCGCATGAGGTGCAGTGCCGTCTGGTAGTTCGTGACACCGCCGACGAGCACCGGGACGTCGAGGTCGGCGATGAACGTCTTCAGGTTCAGGCCCGGGGTGTCGGGTGCCTGCACGTGCTCGGCGGAGATGACGGTGCCCTGGATGACGAGCAGGTCGACGCCCTCGGCCAGCGCGTGCGGAGCGAGCTCGGCGGTGTGCTGTGGCGACAGCCGCACCGCTACCCGCGTCCTGGCGGCGCGCAGCTCGGCGATCCGGGCCCGCAGCAGGTCCGGGGACACGGGGCGGGCGTAGACCCGCTGCAGGGTGGCGGTCTCGCCGTCGAGCTTGTCCAGTTCTGCGGCGGGGTCGTCGTAGCGAGCCCACAGGCCCTCGCCGTCGAGAACGGCCAGGCCGCCGAGACGCTCGATCTCGGCCGCGGTGGCGGGCGAGACGGTGGCGTCGGACGGCGCGGCCACGAACGGCAGGTCGAAGGCCAGCGCGTCGATCTGCCACCCGGTCGACACGACGGTCGAGCCCCGGGTGCGCCGCGTGGGGACGAGCGAGATCTCGTCGAGGTGATAACCCCGGCGAGCGCTGCGTCCGAGGCCGATCTCCACTGTCTCCGGCATGAGTCCGAGTCTGCCGTACGGGTGGTGGGCGCTACCGAGGCGGCGTCCGGCGGAGCGGATTCGCGCAGCAGGGACGTTGGTCCCGACGGGCCGGGCCTCTTGCCGCTGGTCCACGCCGTAACTCTCCGGCATTGTCTCTTTACAAGATCTTCACGGTGGCTCCGGGGGTCGAGCCGGGATCGAGCGGGGCCAAGCTCGGGGGGCTCGGCAGGAAAAACAGGTCGGGGACCCGCGGCGCGGGCAGCGAGAATAAGCAGTGGGGACACGGTCGGGGGACCGGTTCAGGTCCGGGGCATCGGTAGCGTGACGGATGTGGCGTCGATCGACGAGCCGGAACTTGCGGGGGACGGCGACCGGCGCCCGTCCGTCGGGCATGATCCGTGAGTAACCGAATGTGACCCGGCAGTTCCGTTCCACCGCAAGGGGCGACGACACAGCGTGCCGCACGAGCGCGAACCATCCCGACACGCGGGGCTCGGCGAGCCTGCGGCGGAGGCGCTGCATGCGGTGCCCGCACCGCCGCTGACAGACCCGCTGCCGGTGGACCCGCTACC
>CAZZZE010000203.1:0-5205 GCA_964658365.1 uncultured Jatrophihabitantaceae bacterium | reverse complement strand
CGTCCGGCGATGATGCATTCGCTGGCCAAGGCCGGGTTCACCCAGTCCTACACGTACTTCACCTGGCGCAACACGAAGCCCGAGCTGACCGAGTACGCCGAACAGTTGGTGGCCACCGCCCACTACATGCGCCCGAACTTCTTCCCCACCACCCCGGACATCCTGCACGCCTACCTGCAGCACGGATCGCCGGCCGCGTTCACGATCCGCGCGGTCCTCGCGTCGATGCTGTCGCCGACGTTCGGGATCTACTCGGGCTACGAGCTGTTCGAGCACGTCGCGCTGCGCGAGGGAAGTGAGGAGTTCCTCGACACCGAGAAGTTCCAGCTGCGCCCGCGCGATCTGATGGGTTCGCTGGTGCGCGGCGCGTCGCTGGCGCCGTTGTTGGCCCGGCTCAACCAGATCCGCAAGGCGCACCCGGCCCTGCACTGGTTGCGCAACCTGCACTTCCACCATGTCGAGGACGCCAGCGTGATCGCGTTCAGCAAGCGCGACGAGGAGACCGGCGACACGATCCTGGTCATCTGCTCCCTCGACCCGCACAACCCGCGGGAGACGGCGACGTGGCTCGACCTGCCCGAACTCGGCCTGCCGTGGGGGGCGACGTTCACCGTCCGCGACGAGCTCCAGGACGCCACCTACCAGTGGACTCAGCACAATTACCTGCGCCTGACCCCGGCTCAGCCCGCCCACATCTTCGTCGTCAACCCGACGGCATGACCGAGGGACAGATGGCCGCCCCAGACAGCCCCAGCCCGACCGCGCCCGAGAGGCGCGCGCCGCAGGATCCCGAGTGGTTCAAGCGCGCGGTGTTCTACGAGGTGCTGGTACGCGGTTTTGCCGACTCCAACGGCGACGGCACCGGGGACCTGCGCGGGCTCACCGACAAGCTCGACTACCTCCAGTGGCTGGGGGTCGACTGCCTCTGGCTGCCGCCGTTCTTCTCCTCACCGCTGCGCGACGGCGGCTATGACGTCAGCGATTTCACCGGGGTGTTGCCCGAGTTCGGCACCATCGACGACTTCCGGCACTTCCTCGACGCGGCGCACACCCGCGGCATCCGGGTGATCATCGACGTCGTGATGAACCACACCTCGGACCAGCACCCCTGGTTCCAGGCCTCACGTAACGACCCGGACGGGCCGTTCGGTGACTTCTACGTATGGAACGACGACGACAAGCGCTACTCCGAGGCGCGCATCATCTTCGTCGACACCGAGCCTTCGAACTGGACGTTCGACCCGATCCGCAAGCAGTACTTCTGGCACCGGTTCTTCAGCCACCAGCCCGACCTCAACTTCGACTGCCCGGCCGTCGGTGACGCGATCATCGAGGCGTTGCGGTTCTGGCTCGACATGGGCATCGACGGGTTCCGCCTCGACGCGGTGCCCTACCTGTTCGAGCGTGACGGCACCAACGGCGAGAACCTGCCCGAGACCCACGAATTCCTCAAGCGGGTGCGCAAGGAGGTCGACGAGAACTACTCCGACCGGGTGCTGCTGTGCGAGGCCAACCAGTGGCCCGACGATGTCGTCGAGTACTTCGGCGACCCGGCCGTCGGCGGCGACGAGTGCCACATGGCGTTCCACTTCCCGGTCATGCCGCGGATCTTCATGGCCGTGCGGCGCGAACAGCGTTACCCGATCTCGGAGATCATGGCCCAGACGCCGGCGATCCCGTCGAGCTGCCAGTGGGGCATCTTCCTGCGCAACCACGACGAGCTGACGCTGGAAATGGTCACCGACGAAGAGCGCGACTACATGTGGGCGGAGTACGCGTTCGACCCGCGGATGAAGGCCAACATCGGCATCCGGCGCCGGCTGGCGCCCCTGCTGGACAACGACGTCAACCGCATCGAGTTGTTCACCGCGCTGCTGTTGGCGCTGCCCGGCTCGCCGGTGCTGTACTACGGCGACGAGATCGGCATGGGCGACAACATCTGGCTGGGTGACCGCGACGGTGTGCGGACCCCGATGCAGTGGACGCCGGACCGCAACGCCGGCTTCTCCACCGCCGAGCCGGCCCGGTTGTACCTGCCCGTGAACATGGACTCCATCTACGGCTACCAGGTCACCAATGTCGAGTCTCAGCAGCGCAACACCTCGTCGTTGCTGCACTGGACCCGTCGGATGATCCAGGTGCGTAAGCAGAACCCGGCGTTCGGGCGCGGCTCGTTCCACGACCTGGGCGGCAGCAATCCCAGCGTGCTCAGCTTCATCCGTGAGTTCGGCGACGACATCGTCCTGTGCGTGAACAACCTGTCCAGGTTTGCCCAGCCGGTGGAGCTCGATCTGAGCGAGTGGCGCGGCGTCGAGCCGGTCGAGCTGCTCGGCGGCACCCGTTTTCCAGCCGTCGGCGACCTGCCCTACCTGCTCACCCTGGCCGGGCACGGTTTCTACTGGCTGCGCCTGACCAAACCCGCGAAGCAGGTGAGGCAGATCGCGCCCGAGGCCGATTCGCACCGCGCCGACCGTGGTGAGTCCGCAGTCAACGTCCATGCCGCCGACGACGGGCAGTACCGATGAAGCACAGCGACCAGACGACGAGCGCGGGCGCGAAGAGGCACAACAATGATTGACATCGATACGACGGCGCTGGCCGGATTGTTCGAGCACTGGTTGCCGGGACAGCGTTGGTACGCCGGTAAGTCCCGCCCGGTGGAATCGATCCGGCCTCGAATGCTCGGCTCGTTCGGCGACGAACCGACCGAGGTCCAGCTCTGGCTGGCCGACGTCAGCTACGTCGACGGCGCCCAGGAGACCTACCAGGTGCCGTTGCGGGTCGGCACGGACTTCGACGACGCGCTCGATCACGCCCGGCTCGGCCAGGTCAGCGGTCCGCAGGGCGAGACGCTGTACGTGTACGACGCGCTGTGGGACCGGGCGCACACGAACGAGTGGCTGCGCGCGCTGGTGGACGGCGGCAATCACGACGCCATCGAGTTCCATCTGACCTCGGCGGCGGAAGCAGTCCCGAGCGGGACCACGGGTCGGGTGCTCACCGGTGAGCAGTCCAACACCTCGTTGGTGTTCGGCGACACGGCCGTCAAACCAGCCATCCTCAAGGTGTTCCGCCGCCTCGAGGTCGGTACCAACCCCGACATCGAGGTGCACGAGGCGCTCGGCCGCGTCGATGGGCGGCATATCGCCCGGCTGCTCGGCTACATCACCGCCGACTTCGGGGTAGGTCAGGGCAACTTCGAGCAGCTGGCGAACCAGGATCAGCAGGTCAGCCTGGCCATGCTGCAGGAGTTCATGGCCGGTGCCACCGATGGTTGGGAACTGGCCAAGAACAGCGTTCGCGACCTGATGGCCGAAGCCGACCTGCACGCCGCGGAGGCGGGCGGCGACTTCGCCAGCGAAGCGTTCCGGCTGGGCCTGGCCACCGCCGAGGTCCACGCCGACCTGGTGACGGCGTTCGGGACGCACGACCTCAGCGCGGAAGACATGCGGGAGCGGGCCGACGCCATGCTCGAGCGCCTGGACCAGACCATGCTGCTGGTACCTGAACTCGCCCGGGTCGCCGACGGTCTGCGCGCGTGTTACGAGGCGTTCGCGGGCAGCGCGCCCATGACCGTGCAGCGTGTCCACGGTGACCTGCACCTGGGCCAGGTGCTGCGCACCGTCACCGGATGGACCGTGCTGGACTTCGAGGGCGAGCCGGTCAAGTCGATCGCCAGCCGCCGCGAGCCCGATTCCCCGCTGCGCGATGTGGCCGGCATGCTGCGCTCCTTCGACTACGCGGGCTACCACCAGATCGTCGACCTGGGCTCGAGCAGCCAGCGCAACTACCGCGCGGCCGAGTGGGCCGACCGCAACCGGGTGGCCTTCCAGACCGGTTACACCCACGCGGCCGGCTCGAGTGACGCCGGCGGGTTGACCGCAGCCGGTGCGGCCGTTCTGCTACGGGCCTTCGAGGCCGACAAGGCGGTCTACGAGGCCGCGTACGAAGCACGAAACCGGCCGGCCTGGTTGGCTGTGCCCCTGGCGTCGCTCGGCCGTCTGGTCGCGCCGACGTCGTCCGCGAGTGGAGAGGACGTTCGATGACCGGCTTGTTCGGCAAGAAGGACAAAGGTGTGGACGGATCGGCATCGGCGCAGACCGCCGCCGGCGAGCAGACCGAGAACGCGGTTCCAGCCGTGTCCGGGGGCGAGCCGACGCAGACCCCGGCGAAGGTCCAACCACCCGCGCCGGCCCCGGTGCTGCCGCCGACCCCGCCCCGGGATCCGGCCGAGGTCGACGGCGAAACCCTCGACCGGCTGGTCGGGGGCGCCCACCACAACCCGCACGAGATCCTCGGCGCGCACAGCACCGGTGACGGTCGGACCGTCGTGCGGACGCTACGCCCGGAAGCGTCGGCGGTGTCGCTGCGCGTCGGCGAGAAGTCGACCCCCCTGCAGCGCATCCACGACGGCGGCATCTTCGCGGTCGTCGTGCCCGGCGACCCCACCGACTACCGCCTCGACGTCACCTACGGCGACCCCGATCAATCGTGGACGGTCGACGACCCGTACCGCTGGTTGCCCACCCTGGGCGAGGTCGACCTGCACCTCATCGGCGAGGGCCGTCACGAGGACCTGTGGCAGGTCCTGGGCGCGCACGTGCGCACCTACGACACGTTGACCGGCCCGGTGACCGGCACCTCGTTCGCGGTGTGGGCGCCCAATGCCCGCGGCGTGCAGGTCGTCGGCGACTTCGACTACTGGTCGGGCCGGGCCCAGCCGATGCGCGTTCTCGGCTCCAGCGGCGTCTGGGAGCTGTTCGTCCCCGGCGTCGGAGACGGCACCAAGTACAAGTACCGCATCCTCGGCGCGGACAGCCAGTGGCGCGAGAAGGCCGACCCGATGGCGTTCTACTCCGAGACCGCGCCGGCCACCGCGTCGGTCGTCTACACCTCGCGCTTCGAGTGGAGCGACGGCGACTGGATGCAGCGCCGCGCCGAGACCGCGTGGGACAAGGCCCCGATCTCGATCTACGAGGTACACCTGGGTTCGTGGCGGGCCGGGCTGAGCTACCGGCAGATGGCGACCGAACTCGTCGATTACCTGACCCAGACCGGCTTCACCCACGTCGAGTTCCTGCCCGTGGCCGAGCACCCCTACGCCCCGTCGTGGGGCTACCAGGTCACCGGTTTCTACGCGGCCACGTCGCGCTTCGGATCCCCCGACGACCTGCGGTGCCTGATCGATGCGCTGCACCAGGCCGG
>CAZZZE010000202.1:0-5212 GCA_964658365.1 uncultured Jatrophihabitantaceae bacterium | reverse complement strand
AGGATCGGGTCGGCGCCCATGTAGGTCGAGAAGAAGTCGCCCGGCTTCGGGATCTGGCTCTCGTGGGCGAGGAACAGCCACGTCCGGCCGAACAGGCGCTCGAGCTCGAGCTCGTAGAGCTCCTGGCTGGAGAACACGTGCGGGCTGATGAGGCCGTTCTCGGAGTCGACGTAGGAGTTGATCGTTTCGTTGCTGATCGTTGTCATTGCGCGTCCTCGGATGCAGGTGGTTCGGGGCGGATTTAGAGGAAGATCGAGAGGTTCTTCGAGAGCACGACGTTCTGGTCGAGGATCACGGTGCGGCGCGCGATCTGCCAGGTCTGGACGTCCAGCCGGCGCAGCAGGTCGTGACGCTCACCGACCCAGAAGTCGACCTCGTCCTCGAGGCGGTTCCGGTACACGAGGAAGTTCGAGCGCACCTCGTACTCGTTGTCGACGTCGGTCGGCTCGATGCGGATGTTGGTGATCAGGTGGCGTGCCCGGCTGGGCGGGTCCTCGGCCCAGTGCTTCTGGGTCAGGATCTGCTTGACCCGCCAGCCGAGGGACATCTTGTTCTCGTCGAACAGGCCCATCTGCTTCTCGGTGGTCTTGTCGAGGCTGGCCTCGTGCATCAGCCGGTTCATCCGGTTGGGCATCCAGTAGTGGACGTCGTCGGCGAACAGGCGGTACCAGTCGGCGAAGTTGCGGTCGTCGAGCAGCGTCGCCTCGAAGTACAGGAACTGCTCGACCTCGACGCGCAGGTCGGGGTGAACGAACAGGTTGTCGGGGATCCGGAGCAGTTCCTGCTCGGTGGACAGCGTAGTCATCGGGACTCCTTGGTCATGCGTCTGTGGGCGTGGATCTCGTCTGGGCCCGGGCTCAGTGGGCGGAGGATTCCGGCACGGGCGCCGGTTCGTGCTCGCTCGGTGACTCGGCCATGAGCTCGTCGATGGCCGACTTGCTGGTGACGAAGGTGCGCTTGTGGCCCCAGATGCTGGGGCTGCGGAACCATGCCGGCACCCACGTGTCCTCGACGAGGCGGCCGCCGACGCCGTACTCGATGTCGAATCCTGACGGCGTGCGGATGTAGAACGAGGTCATGTAGTCGTTCGAATGCTTGCCGAGGGTGACCGTGACCGGCACGCCCTTCTCGGTGAGCCGGTCCAGTGCGCATCCCACGGTGTCCATGTCGTCGACCTCGAGCATCACGTGATCGAAGCCCTGCTTTATCGGGCCCACGGCCGGGCCGAAGGCGAAGCTGTGGTGACGCGGGTTGATGTGCGTGAACGTCGACCCCATCGCGCCGTGGATGATCCGGTCCGACGGCGCGAACTCGAGGAGGTTCATGTAGAAGTCCGTCGCGGCTGGGAGGTCGTTCACGAACATGACGATGTGCCCAAGCCCGAGCGTGCGGCCCTCGTGGCTGGTCACGAACCGGGCGCCGGTCGGCGAAGTGAACGGCGCGCTGTTGATCTCGGCGCCGTAGAAGAACTCCAGCGAGAGCCCGGCCGGGTCCTGGCAGGTCAGCAGGTTCAGTACCCCGCGCACCTGAGCGAGCTCGGGATTCGGCTCGACGGTGAAGCCGGCGCCGGTGAGCGTGTCCTTGACCCGCTCGAGGGCCGCGAGGCTGGCGACCTCCCAGCCGATGTAGCCGATGCCGGGCTCGCCGTCCTGGACGGCGATGCGCCAGGCGCGGTCGTCCATGCGGAAGCGGGCCTCCGACGGATTGGACGGGGTGGTCGTCTGCAGTCCGAGGATCTCGGCCAGCTCGAGCCATTCGTCCAACGGCCCGGCCAGCCCGACGTATCCCAATGCCGCGATGTCACTCATGTCGTCCCACTTCTGCGGTCGTTCGTTGACTGATCGATCGGTTAACAGAATCAGGGATTCTGACCTACGTCAAGCTCTGACGGGTGTCGCTAGATGTGCGTCGGCAGTGAACGGGCGGTCAACTCGCCAGAGGCTGGACCATCGGAGGCTCTGGGCGCTCTCGAGCTCCGACTCGTCGCGGCGTGGCGCGTCGGCCGCGACACGCGCAGCGCCACGGCCTGCGTGGCGGCGGTGTCGATGAGGGTCGATCAAGCGCGAGGCCCGCGCCGGCCTGAGGCCGGCAGGCTGCCGGGCGGGGATCAGCGCCGCCCGGCAGCCTGGTCCTAGTCGACCAGGCTGACCGTGACCGGCAGCGTGTCGAGGGCGCGGATGACGTTGTTCATGACCGGCGTCGTCTCACCGATCTCGAAGCGCGCGACCCGCGCGGCCAGCGCGGTGAGCACCGCGTGGCCCTCGAGCCGGGCCAGGCCCTGCCCGGCGCAGCCGTGCACCCCGAACCCGAAGGCCAGGTGGGCGTTCGCGTTCTCGCGGGTGACGTCGAAGGTGTCCGGGTCGGGGAACTGCCGCTCGTCGCGGTTGGCCGCCGCCCAGAGCAGCAGCACCCGCTCCCCCGCCGGGATGACCGTCCCGCCGAGCTCGACCTCGTGGGAGGTGACCCGCGAGAACACCCGCACCGGCGACTCGATGCGCAGCACCTCGTTGAAAGCGTTCGGGATGAGCGACGGGTCGGCCCGCACCCTGTCCCACTGCTCGGGGTAGCGACCGAACAGCCAGATCGCGTTGCCGACGGCGCTGATCGTGGTGTCCAACGCGGGCACCAGGTAGTCCAGCAGCAGCGCCGGGCACTGCTCGGGCTCGATCACGCCGTTGTCCAGCGCCGTGAGCACCCCGTCGCCCAGGCTGCCGGGCCGGATGTTGCGCGACTGCGACAACCCGACCGCGTACTCGAACAGCTCGCGGCGCGCGCCCATGGCGTGCTCGCAGCGCTCGTTCTGCGGGCCCATGGTGTCGAAGCCGGCGGCGGCCCACGGCAGCAGCTTGTCGTGGATCTCCTCCGGCCAGCCGACAAAGTCCGGCACGATGCGCATCGGCATCACCCGGGCGAGGTCGGCCATCGCGTCGAACGAGCGCATCGCCACGACCCGCTCGACCAGTTCGTCGGCGACCTGCTGGATGTCCTCGCGCATCGGGCGCAGCGCCCGTGGCGTGAGCCGGTCACCGACAACGTTGCGCAGGTGGTCGTGCAGCGGCGGGTCGCTGGCCAGCGTGGTGCCGCGGATCGTCAGGTTGGTGAAGTCGGTCAGGCTGACGCCCTGGGCCGAGGAGAAGTTCTCCCAGTCCGACGTCGCCTGCTTGGCCTCCTCATAGCGGGTGACGGCCCAGACGCCGTGCTGCTCGAGGCGCACCACCGGGCCCAGCTCGCGCAGCTCGCGGTAGAGCTCGTAGGGCGCGCGGATCACCTCGTCGGAGAAGAAGTCCACGGCGGACGACGGCAGCGTGCTGGTCATGAGGAGACCTCCGAGCGGACGGGCTGGGGTGCGGCGAGGCGTTTGAGCTTCACCAGGGGCATGCGGTGGTTGATCGAGGCGGCGGCGACCGGGCCCGCGGGGCCGGCCCACTGCAGCACGGCGCTGCGCTCGGCGAGCGAGCCCTCGAGCACGGCCGGTTCGACACCGGCCGGGATCGTCCCGGTGATCTTGACCTCGAGGCCGAAGCCCTCGGTCCAGAAGTACGGGACGTCGGGGGTCGCAGCCTCGGGCGCGCCGTGCACCAGCGCGCGGGCGGCGGCCCGGCCCTGGCCGATCGCGGCGTGCCAGTGCGGGGTGCGGGTGAGCAGACCGGCGGCGTCGGTGGTGCCGGTCATGTCACCGGCCGCGACGACGCCGGGCGCGATCCAGCCGCCCGGCCCGGTCGGCAGCGGGCCGGTGGCGGACAGCCCGGACCCGGCCAGCCACTCGACGTTCGGCACGTCGCCGACGGCGCTGATGACGACGTCGGCGGTGAACACCCGACCGTCGGCCAGCCGGATGCCGGTGATGTCGGGCTCGCCGTCCAGCGCGGCGCCGCCCGGCGAGGTCTCGAGCCGGACGCCGTGGTCCAGGGCGCAGGCCACGACGAGGTCGGACAGTGTCGGCCCGAGCTGGCGCAGCAGCGGGGGCGCGACGTCGACGACGGTGACGTCCAGGCCCATGTCCCGCACGCTGGAGGCGAGCTCCATGCCGAGGAAACCACCGCCGAGCACCGCGACGCTGCGGGCGCCGGCGAGGGCCGCAGCCAGCGCCAGGCTGTCGTCGAGGCAGCGCACGACGAACTCGCCGCGCTGCTGCGGGCCGGCCACCGAGCGGGCGCGGGCGCCGGTGGCCAGCACGATGCCGTCGAAGGGCAGGGTCGAGGCCGCGCCGTCGCGCTCGACAGTCAGGAGGCGGGTCTCGAGGTCGAGTGCGACCGCACGGGTGCCGGTGAGGACCTCGACGTCGCTGCGCTGGGCGGGCAGCAGGATCGACTCGGGCGTCTCGTGGCCCTGCAGCATGGCCTTGGACAGCGAGGGGCGCGCGTAGGCGGGGTGCGGCTCGTCGCCGACCAGCGTGATCGAGCCGGCGAAGCCCTCGGCGCGCAGCGTGTCGGCGGCGCTGGTGCCGGCGATCGAGGCGCCGACGACCACGACAGAGCGCAGCGCGTCGCCCGCGAGGCTCACGTGGTCGAGACGGTCAGCGCGGCGACCGGGCACAACCGGGCGCCGGACTCGGCCTTCTGCTCCTGGTCGGCGGGTACGGGGTCGGTGCGGATCTCCAGCTCGCCCTCGTCGTCGAGCCGGTAGACCTCGGGGGCGATCTCCTCGCACACCCCATGACCCTCGCAGCGAGCGCGGTCGACGGTGACTCTCATCGTTGCTGTCCTCTCTCGGTGGCTGTGCTCAGACCGGCGACGGGGTCCACAGGTGCGGGTCGGGCTGGTTGATCGCGAACGGCAGGAACTCCTCGATCAGGCCGCCCGTGCCCCACTGGTCGTTGTCCTCGGCGGACGGCGTCCACACCGTGCCGCAGTAGGGGTCGTCGGGCCCGAGTTGCTGCAGCTCCGAGGTGTACTCGGCGACGTTGCCGTTCGGATCGACGAAGTAGGAGAACGTGTTGTCGCCGGGGCCGTGACGCCCCGGGCCCCAGACCGGGCGGATGCCCTGGCGCATGAGGCGCCCGGTGCCGCGCAGGTACTCGTCGAGCCCGCGCATGTCGAAGGCGATGTGGTTGAACGACGAGTGCGGCGCCCGGGTGATGGCCAGGACGTGGTGGGCCGCGCCGACCCGCAGGAAGGCCATGAAGTCGCCGAGCCAGTCGATCACCTGGAAGCCGAGCTGCTGTTCGTAGAAGGCCACCGTGGCCTCGATGTTCGCGCTGTTGATCACGATG
>CAZZZE010000201.1:0-5218 GCA_964658365.1 uncultured Jatrophihabitantaceae bacterium | reverse complement strand
CCGTCGTCGAACTCGACATCACTGTCGCCGTCGGTGTCGGTGTCTTCGTGATCGATCATGCAGCGGTCCTCGTCGTGGTCGGCGCGCGCTGCGCGACGAGGTCGGCCAGTGCCACGCGGGTGCGCTCGGTGGCGGCGGCCACCGGGCGACGGTTCAGGGGCAGCGCCGTGCCGGCGGGCACGACCGGCCCCGTAGCAGGCACGGTGTCGCAGGAGATGAGCTCCATCAGTCGGCGGCGTTCGCCAGCTCGACGAGCCGATCGACGACCTCGTCGATCTCGAGGTGTGTCGTGTCGAGCTCCACCGCGCCGATCGACCTGGTGAGCGGGCTGGCAGCGCGGGTGCTGTCAAGCCGGTCGCGGCGCGCGATGTCGGCGGCGATCGCGGCGACGTCGGCGCCGAGTTCGCCAGCCCGCCGGCCGGCGCGCGCCTCGGGGCTGGCGGTGAGGTACACCTTGGGCCGCGCGGTAGGCCAGACCACCGAAGCGATGTCGCGGCCCTCGACAACGATGCCGCCGTCGCCGATGAGCTCGCGTTGGGCGGCGACCAGCTGCGCCCGCACGGCCGGCACGGCCGACACGGCACTGACCGCCGCCGTGGTCTCGGCGCTGCGAATCTCGGTGTCGACAGCCTCGCCGTCGAGGTGAACCGACACCGCGTTCGGGTCGGTCGAGATCTCGATCTTGGCCAGCTCGACGACCCCGATCACTGCCGCGCCGTCGTCGAGGTCGACGCCCGCGCGCAGGGTGGCGACGGTGGCCGCGCGGTACATCGCGCCGGTGTCGAGGTAGCGGGCCGACAGGCGCTGCGCGAGTTGCCGGGCGACGGTCGACTTCCCGGTGCCGGAGGGGCCGTCCAGGGCGACCACCCCGGTGAAGGGGGAGGTTCGGGGGTTCGCAGGGCTCACGGGACGAGGATACGGACGCCCGACCGGCTACTGCGGCAGGTCGGTGCGCAGGGCCGCGGCCCCGCGCAGGTAGACGTGCCGGATCTCGGCCCGCGGGCGGGAGGTCTCGACGTGCGCCATGAGCCGCAGCACGCGGGGCATCGCGCCCGGAACGGCGATCTCCGTGGTGCACAGCAGCGGGACGTCGGCCAGGCCGAGCTGGCGGGCCGCGTAGGCCGGGAACTCGGCGTCCAGGTCGGGCGTCGCGGTGAAGACGATGCTGATCAGGTCGGCGGGATCGATCGCGTTGCGGGCCAGCACCTCGCTCACCAACTCCGACGTCCCGTGCAGGATGTCGTCGCGCTCGTTGGCGTCGACCTGGATCGCACCGCGCACGGCCCGTACCGCCATGTCAGTCCTCCGGTTCGGTGTCGTCGGCGCCTTCGAGCGGCTCGAGCGGCGCGGGCCCGGGCGTGCTCTCGGCGAGCCGGTGCAGTTCGGCCAGCTCGGTCCGGGTCAGCGGTCGCAGCGTGCCGACCCGCAGGGCGCCGAGGCGCACGGGCCCGATGCGCGTGCGCACCAGCCGCGACACCGGGTGCCCCACCTCCTCCAGCATGCGGCGCACGATGTGCTTGCGGCCCTCGTGCAGGATCACCTCGACGATGGCCTGGTCGCCCTGGGTCTGCACGACCTTGAACGCGTCGGCCCTGGCCGGGCCGTCTTCGAGCTCGACGCCGGCCAGCAGCCGCCGCCCGACGTCCTTGCCGACCGGCCCCGGCACGGTGGCCAGGTAGGTCTTCAGCACACCGAAGGACGGGTGCATGAGGTGGTGGGCGAGGTCGCCGTCGTTGGTGAGCAGCAACAGCCCCTCGCTGTCGTTGTCGAGCCGCCCGACGTGGAACAGCCGCTCCTCGCGCTCGGCGACGAGGTCACCGACCGTCGGCCGGCCGCGATCGTCGGACATCGCGCTCAGCACGCCGCGGGGTTTGTTCAGGGCGAGGTGGACGAGGTCGGCGCGGACCTCGATCCGGTCGCCGTTGACGTGGATGACCGCCGTCTCGGGATCAACGCGGGCGCCCAGGACGGCGACCTCACCGTTCACGGTGACCCGCCCGGCGGCGATGAGGTCCTCGCTCACTCGCCGCGAGCCGACGCCGGCCGAGGCCAGCACCTTCTGCAGCCGGATGCCGTCCGGCAGCTCAGCCATCCCCGGACCCGCCGGTCACGTCGTCGATGTCGTCGAGCCCGTCGAGGTCCGGCAGCAGCGGGGCCAGCGAGGGCAACTCGTCGAGCGAGCGCAGCCCCATCTTCTCGAGGAACATCTCGGTGGTGCGGAACAGCCCGCCGCCGGTGTCGGGGTCCTGACCGACCTCGACGACCAGCCCGCGCGCGAGAAGGGTACGCACCACGCCGTCGACGTTGACACCGCGGATCGCCGACACCCGCTGCCGCGTCACCGGCTGGCGGTAGGCGATGACGGCGAGCGTCTCGAGCGCCGCCTGCGTGAGCCGGGTGCGCTGCCCGTCGTGCAGGAAGTGCTCGACGATCTCGGCGTGCTGCGCTCGGGTGAACAACCGGACTCCCCCGGCGACCTCGCGCAGCTCCATGCCGGCGTTGCGTTCGTCGTAGGACGTGCGCAGCGTGTCCAGGGCCTCGGTGATCGCCGCCGTGGTCAGCTGCAGCGACGAGGCCAGGGCGGCGACGCTGACCGGCGACTCGACGACGAACAGGACGGCCTCCAGCGCCGAGACGAGGTCGACGGGGTCGGCCAGGCGCAGGGCGAGGTCGTCGGGCAGCTCGGTGTCGTCGACGGCGACGGCGTCAGCTGCCGCGTAGCCGTTCGGAACGGTGTCGCCGTCGACCGTCGACGTCGGGGTGGTCTCGGTCATGCGTACTCCTCGTCGGCGGCGGCCTCGGAAGCGGCGTCGCCGTCTGGCACCGAGCCGCCCGTCCAGCGGATCCGCAGCTCGGCCAGGGCGGCCGCCTGGTCGAAGGCGACCGAGCCGTCGCGGTAGAGCTCGAGCAGCCCGAGGAAGCGGGCGACCACCTCGAGCGTCAACTCGCAGTCGCCGACGAGCGCGCGGAACGTCAGCGCACCCGAGCGGCGCAGCCGGTCGCGCATGATCACCATGTGCTCGCTCACGCTGACCTGCGGGGCGTGCACGTGGTCGGTCATGACCACCGGCACCGGCTTGGGCGCCAGCGCGCCGGCCGCGATGGCCGCGAAGCGCTCCGGGTCGACGCCGATGAGCACCTCGGGCAGCAGCTCGGCGAAGCGGGCTTCGAGCTCGACTGCCCGGCCGTGCCGCTTGGCCTGCGCCCGGTCGAGTTCGGCGAGGTAGGCCGCGGCCAGCTTGTACGCGCGGTACTGCAGCAGCCGCGCGAACAGCAGGTCGCGGGCCTCGAGCAGCGCGAGGTCCTCCTCGTCCTCGACCTCGGCGGCAGGCAGCAGCCGCGCCGTCTTCAGGTCGAGCAGGGTGGCCGCAACGACGAGGAACTCGGTCGCCGTGCCGAGGCCAGCCGGGGTCCCGGTGTCCATCCCGGCCAGGTAGCTGATGAACTCGTCAGTGACCTGCGACAGCGCCACCTCGGTGACGTCGAGCTGGCGGCGGCTGATCAGGTTCAGCAGCAGGTCGAACGGGCCCTCGAAGTTGTCGAGCCGGACGCGGAACAGCCCGTCGTCCGGAGCGGCCTCGGTCGTCCCGGCACTCAGCTCGGCGGCGAGCTCCACCAGCTCGATCTCGTCCTCGAGCGTCGTCAGCGGCGGGTCGGTCACGAGCGGGCGATGACTTCGCGGGCGAGGGCGCGGTAGGCGTTGGCGCCCGTCGAGTTGGGCGCCCAGGAGGTGATCGGCTCGCCGGCCACCGTGGTCTCCGGGAAGCGGACGGTGCGGTTGATGACCGTCTGGAAGACCTTGTCGCCGAAGGCGTCGAGGACCCGGGTAAAGACCTCGCGGCCGTGGTTGGTGCGGCCGTCGTACATCGTGGCCAGGATGCCGTCGAGGGTCAGCTGCGGGTTGAGCCGGTCCTGCACCTTCTCGATGGTGTCCACGAGCAGCGCGACGCCGCGCAGGCTGAAGAACTCGCACTCCAGCGGGATGATCACGCCGTGCGAGGCGGTCAACGCGTTGACGGTCAGCAGGCCGAGCGACGGCTGGCAGTCGATGAGCACGTAGTCGTACTCGGCGAGGACGGGCGCGAGGGCGCGGGCCAGGGTCTGCTCGCGGCCGACCTCGGTGACCAGCTGGATCTCGGCCGCCGACAGGTCGATGTTGCTCGGCAACAGGTCGACGCCGCTGACGCCGGTCTTGAGCAGCACGTCCTCGATGTGCACGTTGCGTTCGAGCAGCAGGTTGTAGGTCGTGCGCTCGAGCTGGTGGGGCACCATACCGAGTCCGGCGGACATCGCACCCTGCGGGTCGAAGTCGACGAGCAGCACGCGCCGGCCGAGCTCGGCAAGCGACGCACCAAGGTTGATGGTCGACGTCGTCTTGCCGACGCCGCCCTTCTGGTTGCACAGCGAGATGACGCGGGCCGGCCCGTGCCGCTGCAGCGGCGCGGGCTCGGGGATGTCGCGGTGCGGGCGGGCGACGGCGGGGTCGGTCGGCGCCTTGTCCTTGGCCGACGTCGCCGGTTCGGCCGGGAACAGCGCGTCGGCCGGATCGTCGGGACCCGAGCTGGTCATGTGCCGCGCTGCCCTCCCGTCGTGGTCGATCGGACGCCGAATCTACCGCAGCCGCATCGGCCGCCGGACGTCATCCGCGAGCTCTCGGGTGTGCCGTCGCGTAGACCTCGCGCAGCCGGTCGACGGTGACCAGCGTGTAGATCTGCGTGGTGGTCACCGAGGCGTGGCCGAGCAGTTCCTGGACGACGCGCACGTCGGCGCCGCCCTCCATCAGATGGGTGGCGAACGAGTGCCGCAGGGTGTGTGGCGACAGCCCGTCGGCCAGCCCGGCACGCTCGGCCGCGGTCCGCAGCACGACCCACGCCGACTGGCGCGACAGCGGGCCGCCGCGGGCGTTCAGGAACAACCGCGGCGTACCCCGGCCCTCGGCCACCAGCACCGGCCGGGCCGTGACCAGGTAGGCCGACAGCGCCGTGGCCGCGTACGAGCCGACCGGCACGCGACGCTCCTTGCCGCCTTTGCCGCGCAGCAGCACGGTCTCGTCGGTGAGGTCGAGGTCGTCGACGTCGAGCCCCACCGCCTCGGAGATCCGGGCGCCGGTGCCGTAGAGCAGCTCGAGCAGGGCCCGGTCGCGCAGTGCCAGCGTGGTGCGCGCGTAGCCGGCGGCGTCGAGCAGCCGCTCGACGTCCTCGACGGTGATCGCCTTGGG
>CAZZZE010000200.1:0-5218 GCA_964658365.1 uncultured Jatrophihabitantaceae bacterium | reverse complement strand
CAGCAACCCGAAGTGACCACCACCCGGACGGAGTCCGGGTGGTCTGTGATCCCAGACAGCGCGGCGGCGACATGGCCTCGCCATCCCCGACACGCAACAGTGACGGGATGAACGCGTCCACCGTGAACACCCAGCCCCGCGTCGCCGTCGGCACCGGACCGGTGAGCGAAGCCGAGCTCGTCGCCGTGGCTCGCTTCGGCGCCGGCGTCGAGCTCACCGCCGAGGCGCAGCAGGCGATCGCCACGACACGCGGGGTGGTCGACGCGCTGGCCGGCGACGTCGAGCCGCACTACGGCATCTCCACCGGCTTCGGCGCGCTGGCCATGAAGCACATCCCGATCGATCGGCGGGCGCTGCTGCAACAGTCCCTGATCCGCTCACACGCCGCCGGCAGCGGCCCGGAGGTCGAGCGCGAGGTCGTGCGCGCGCTGATGCTGCTGCGGCTGTCGACGCTGGCCACCGGCCGCACCGGCGTCCGGCCGCAGACCGCGGCGACGCTGGCCGGCATGCTCGACGCCGGCATCACACCGGTCGTGCACGAGTACGGCTCGCTCGGTTGCTCCGGCGACCTCGCGCCTTTGGCGCACGTCGCCCTGGCCCTGATCGGCGAGGGCACGGTCCGCGATCCCGACGGGGTCGAGCGGCCCGCGACCGAGGCGTTGGCCGCGGCCGGGCTTGCGCCCGTCCAGCTCGCCGAGAAGGAGGGCCTGGCCCTCATCAACGGCACCGACGGCATGCTCGGCCAGCTACTGCTGGCGTGCACCGACCTCGAGCTGTTGCTGCGCACCGCCGACCTCACCGCGGCGATGAGCGTCGAGGCGATGCTCGGCACCGCCGCCGTCTTCGCCGCCGACCTGCAGGCACTGCGCCCGCAGCCCGGACAGGCCGTCGCCGCGGCGAACATGCGCGCCCTGCTGGCCGGCTCGCCGATCGTGGCCAGCCACGCCGGCCCGGACTGCGTGTACGTCCAGGACGCCTACTCGATGCGCTGCGCCCCGCAGGTCGCCGGCGCGGGTCGCGACACCCTCGCGCACGCCCGGCTGGTCGCTGGGTACGAGCTGCGCGCGGCCGTCGACAACCCCGTCGTCACGGCAGACGGCCGGGTCGAGAGCAACGGCAACTTCCACGGCGCGCCCGTCGCGTACGTCCTGGACTTCCTGGCCATCCCGGCCGCCGACCTGGCCAGCATCAGCGAGCGGCGCACCGACCGGATGCTCGACGCCTCCCGCTCGCGGGGCTTGCCGCCGTTCCTGGCCGCCGATCCGGGCGTGGACTCCGGCCACATGATCGCCCAGTACACCCAGGCCGCGCTCGTCTCCGAGCTCAAGCGCCTCGCCGTGCCGGCCAGCGTCGACTCGATCCCGTCGAGCGCCATGCAGGAGGACCACGTCTCGATGGGCTGGTCGGCCGCGCGCAAACTTCGGCGCAGCGTCGACGCCCTGACCCGGGTGCTGGCCATCGAGCTGCTGACCGCCGCGCGCGCCCTCGACCTGCGGGCGCCGTTGCAGCCCGGCCCGGCCACCGGCGCGGTCGTCCGGGCGCTGCGCGAACACGTCGCCGGGCCGGGCCCCGACCGCTACCTCGCCCCCGAGATCGAGAGCGCCGTCCGGTTCGTCGCGAGCGGCGACGCCGTGCAGGCCGCCGAGTCCGGCCTGGACGCCCCGCTGCAGTAGTCAGCCGGCGAGCGTGCGCCGCAGGAACTCGACCTGCGTGCGGACCGACGTCTCGAACGCCTCGCCGACATAGATGTCGAAGTGCCCGACCGGCAGCGACAGCGTCTCGGAGCGGGGGATTCGCGCGGCGGCCTTGCGTACCGCGGACACCGGCGCGATGTTGTCCTGCTCGGCGATCACAAGCAGGGTCGGGCAGCTGACCCTGCCGGCCGCGCGCACCGGCCGGTTCGCCGCGATGCGCAGGATGCCGCGGGCGCACATCTCGTTACGAAACGTCGGGCCCATGATGTGCCGATAGCCCTCGTCCGCCCCGGGGGCGGAGATCACCGCCGCCGAGCCTGGCGGCCCCACGATCGGGACCAGCGCCGGTGGCCGGCCGGTCAGGGCCCGCAACGCGTCACGCAGGCCGGCCTTCGTCAGCGCGAGCGCCTTCCCGGTCCCGCTCTCGCCGCGCACCATGAACAGTGCGGCCAGCCCGTCCATCGCGGCCCCTTGGCTGATCACCGCGGCCACCCGTTGATCGGCGGCAGCCGCCGCGATCACGTGGCCGCCGGAGTACGAGCTGCCCCACAGCGCGATCCGCAACGGGTCGACACCGCGGCGGGCCCGGGCGGCGGCGATCGCGGCCCGGTAGTCCGCGCGGTGCCGGCGGTGGTCGACGTCCTGGCGCAGCGCGCCGTCGGACGTGCCGAACCCGCGGTAGTCGAAGACCAGCACATCGGCGCCGGCCGCGGCGAAGTGCTCCGCGAAGGGCAGCAGCCCGGCGTCGCGGGTCGCCCCGAAACCGTGGGCCATGACGACGCACGGCCGGCCACGCGAGGTGGTCAGCTCGTCGTTCACCGCGCGCAGGTACCAGGCCTCGCAGCGGGTGCCGGAGCTGTCGAAGGAGACCGTCTCGAGCGCGGTGCTGCTGCTGCGATCGTCCGCTGTGCTCATGCCGACCCCCGTGACCGATTCGTTACACCGTGCTCCTCGCGTCCGGCAATCGCAACAGCTCACGGACCGGATCGAGCAGAACGGCGTCGATGGGCAGCCAGTCGACGGACCCGAGCGTCGAGGCGGTCAACCAGCGCAGCTCGTCGTGGGAGTCGCCCGGGCGGGGCGTGCCGGACCGCACCGTGGCCGCCGTCAACCGCAGCGCCACCCGCTCGTCGCCAGCGCGGCCGAGCAGCCGGCCGACCTCGATCTCGACGCCCAGCTCCTCGCGGCACTCGCGCGCCAGCGCAGCGGCGGCGTCCTCGCCCGGCTCGACCTTGCCGCCGGGGAACTCCCATCGCCCGACCAGCTCGGGCGGGCGCGAGCGACGGGCGGCCAGCACCCGCCCGCCGTCCACGATCGCGGCCGCGACCACCTCGACAACGGTCATGGTGCCCGCGACCCGCGAGCGCGTTCCTGCTCGACGAGCACGCCGAGGTCCTTGAGCCGGTCCAGCCCGCGCAAGGGCTGGCCCATGCGGAAGTTTCCCTGCAGCATCTCGCGATGGCGCTCGAGGAAGGCCCAGTAGCCGGCGGTGAACGGGCAGGCGTTGTCCCCCACCCGCACCTTCGGGTTGTACCGGCAACCCCCGCAGTAGTCGCTCATCCGGTCGATGTACGCGCCGCCGCCGGCATAGGGCTTCGTCGCCATCACCCCGCCGTCGGCGTACTGGGACATGCCCACGACGTTGGGCACCATCACCCAGTCGTAGCCGTCGACGAACGCCCGGTGGAACCAGTCGGTCACCTGCGCCGGGCGCCACCCGCGCTGCATCGCGTAGTTGCCCAGCACCATCAACCGCGGGATGTGATGGACCCAGCCGTCGCGCGCCAGCTTGGCCAGCGTGTCGGACAGGCAGGCCGCGTCGACGCGCTCGTGGTCGAGGTCGGCGAACCACGCCGGCAGGTCCTTGGTGGCGCCGAGCGCATTGCCGAACCGGTAGTCGCGCGGCTGGTGCCAGTACAGGTGCCAGACGTAGTCGCGCCAGCCGATGATCTGGCGCACGAAGCCCTCGACGGACGCGATCGGCGCCGCGCCGGACCGGTAGGCCTGCTCTGCGCGCCGGACGATCTCGACGGGATCGAGCAGGCCGAGGTTCTGCGGCGCGGACAGCATGGAGTGCGACATCCACGCATCGCCGCGCAGCATCGCGTCCTCGTGGGCGCCGAACGTCGCGAGCCGCGCCTCGACGAAGCGCTCGAGCGCGGCCACCGCCTCGGTGCGGGTGGCGGCGAAGCGGCGCGGCCCGTCGTCGCCGAGGAACTCGACGTCGCCGTCGGCGGCCCACCGGTCCAGATCGCGCCGGACCTCGTCGTCGATCTCGTCCTCGTCCGGGAACCACGGCTCGTCGACGCCGAGCACGGTGGTTTTCGGCGGCGGTTCGCGGTTGTCGGAGTCGAAGTTCCACCGGCCGCCGGCCGGCTCGTTGCCGTCCATCAGGACGTCGAGGCGGCGGCGCGCGTCGCGGTAGAAGTCCTCCATGAGCAGCCGCTTGCCGCCGCGCCCGTCGGCCCAGCGGGCGAAGTCCTCGAGCGACGTTGCGTACCCGCGCGCCCCGAGCACCTCGACGCCGTCCAGCGAGCGGACGAAGTCGAGCGCGGCGTGCGACGTCGGGTGGCACACGCTTACCGGCTCGTCGATGCCGGCCAGCGCCTCGCGGTAGGTGTCGGCGCGGACGTAGCGGCACTGCTCGCCCAGCTCGGCCGCACGGTGGCGCATGGCGGACAGGATGAGGTGGGCCTTCTGCCGGTGGAACCGGCGGCGGGCGAAGACCCCCCCCGCGACTCGATGAGCAACGCCGGTTGGCCCGCATCGTCCAGGAAGCCCGGGCCGAGCTGGTCCCCGAACAGCCACCGCCTCGACCCGGTCGGGGCGCTCAACCGTGCCGTCCGTCCTGTGCTGCCATCAGCGGCTGCGACGCCTGCGCAAAGCTGCCGTCAGGCGCCGGCGACCGCCGCGCACGAGAGTGTCGACCGAGCGAAGACGATTGATCCGTGCAGACATTGGCGAACAGAGCACGAGCGACGTGCTCCGGCGCCCGGTGAACGTTGCGTAGGCGCCGGCGTTCGCGAGTTCCCCGTCAACGACGAGTTCAGCCACGCCGTCAGAGCCGATCAACCTCGCGGGGAGATCGCGCCCGGACGTCATCAGCGTGCCGGTCAGCTCTGTCTCCCCGGCCACCTTCGTACGGCGCAGCGGCACGCGTACCACCGGTCGGCCGTCGTGGCTCGCGCGCACAGCATCGGCCAGTTCGGGCTGCGCGCTTTCGACGAAATTGTGCACCCGTTCGGCGATGTCGAACGCGAGGTTGCCCTCGACGGTCGCGTACGCGATGAGTGGGATGCCCGAGACGAGGGCGGTGAACGGTTCGGTGACGGCCGCAGGAACGCGCGTCGGTTCGACCCACCCGAGCGCATCCAGGTGTAGCCACGGATCCCACACGTCGCGTCGCAGTGGCTTGCCGTCGGCCGCGACTGCTGCGTCGAGCCGCGCCGTGACATCGACCTGGAGCGACCACCACTCGTCCGGCATCGGTACGAGAGTGCACGAGGACTCGCCTGCCAGCAGGT
>CAZZZE010000199.1:0-5221 GCA_964658365.1 uncultured Jatrophihabitantaceae bacterium | reverse complement strand
GCGAGAACGTCCTCACCGGCGACTCGTTCTTCCACCTCGCCGGCTACGGCGACGGTGCGATGCCCGGGTTGAACCTGTGCGGGGCCGGGCGCGTGGTCTGCCTGATCGACCCCGTCGGTGACGTGTATGCGTGCCCGTTCGCGATCCACGAGAACTTCCTGGCGGGCAACGTCCGCGACGCCGGCGGGTTCACGGCGGTCTGGCAGACCTCCGAGCTGTTCGCCGGGCTGCGCCAGCCGCAGAACGGTGGCGCCTGCTCGTCGTGCTCGGCGTTCGACGCCTGCCGGGGCGGTTGCATGGCGGCGAAGTTCTTCACCGGTCTGCCGCTCGACGGCCCGGACCCCGAGTGCGTGAAGGGCCATGGCGAGCGCGCGCTGACGCTGATCGACGCGACCGCCAACCCGAAACCGTCGCTCGACCACTCGCACCGCACGCCCCGCAAGCCGGTCGCGCTGACGCTGTCGGCCCGGCCGACCGGCGACGCGGTCCTCGACCGGCGCCCGCCGGACAGGGCCTGCGACGAGAACCCGCTCGCCGGGTTGACGCTGTCCTGACGTGCCGAACGCGAGCACGGGCAGCCGGGTCGCGCTGGTCACCGGAGCGGCGCGCGGAATCGGCGCGGCTACCGTCCATGCGCTCGTCGACGACGGCTGGTCGGTGGTGGCCCTCGACCTCGCGACCGACGACCCCGACCTGCCGTACCCGCTGGGCAGCAGGGCCGAACTGGACGCCGTGGTGGGCGCAGCCAACGCGCGCGCCGGCGCGGAGCGGGTGCGGCCGTGGGTGGCCGACGTCCGCGACGGCGCGGCGGTGGCCGCCGCTGTCGCGCACGCCGAGGAGCGCTTCGGCGGCCTGGACGCCGCGCTCGCTGTTGCGGGCGTCATCGCCGGCGGCGTGCCGTTGTGGGAGGTGCCGGCGGCCCGGCAGCAGGCCGTCCTCGACGTCAACCTCGGGGGAGTGCTGACGCTCGCCCGCGCCGCCGTTCCCGCCCTGCTGCGCCGCCCCGCCCCGCGGTCCGGTCGGTTCGTGGCCGTCGCCTCGGCGGCCGCCACCCGCGGGCTGCCGATGCTCGCCGCGTACTGCGCGGCCAAGGCCGGGGTCGCCGGGCTCGTGCGCGCGCTGGCCGTCGAGCTCGCCGACTCCGGCGTCACGGCGAACGCGGTGAGCCCCGGCTCGACCCGTACCGCGATCCTCGACGAGAGCGCGCGGCTCTACGACCTGGCCGGCGCGGACGCGTTCGCCGCCCAGCAGCCGCAACGCCGGCTGCTCGACCCGGCCGAGGTTGCAGCCGTTCTCGCCTTCCTGGCCGGGCCGCGCAGCGGCGCGATGACCGGCGCGGTCGTCCCGGTCGACGGGGGGCTGTCGCTGTGACCCGAACGGCGGCCGACGCGGCAGAGCTGGCCGGCTTCCGCCTCGACCTCGATGCGAGCGTCAGAGAATCCGGTGACGGGGTGCTGCGTGGCGGCACGCCGCTGCACTACCTGCGGCTGTCCGCCGCCGGCGTCCGCGCGTGGGTCCAGCTGCAGGATCACGCCGTCGCGAGTGCTGCCGAGTCGCTGCTCGCCCGCCGCCTCCTCGACGCCGGGCTGGCCCACCCGGTGCCCCCGCCGCCCGCCGGACCGGCCGACGTCACGGTCGTGGTGCCCGTGCTCGACCGGCCGCGCGAGCTGGCGCGCTGCCTGCGGGCCCTCGGCCGGGCGGTGCCGCTGGTCGTGGTCGACGACGGGTCGGCCGACCCCGACGCCATCGCCACGGTGGCGGCCGAGCACGGCGCCCGGGTCGTCCGGCGGGCGGTCAACGGCGGCCCGGGCGCGGCCCGCAACACCGGTCTCGAGACGGTCGATACGGGATTCGTGGCTTTCCTCGACAGCGACTGCGAGCCGCCCGCCGGTTGGCTCGCGCTGCTGCTCGCCCATCTCGCCGATCCGGCCGTGGCGGCGGTCGCACCCCGCATCGTGGGCAGCGCATCGAGCACGGCGGCCGGCCGTTACGCCGCTGCTCGCGGCGCGCTCGACCTCGGCCCGCGCCCCAGCCGGGTCCGCGCCGGCGCCCGGGTCGCCTACGTCCCCACCGCAGCGCTCGTGGCCCGGGTGTCGGCCCTGCGCGAGGTCGCGCGCGACGGCCGGGTCTTCGACCCGACGCTGCGCTACGGCGAGGACGTCGACCTGGTGTGGCGACTCGATGCGGCCGGCTGGCGGGTGCGCTACCAGCCCGAGGTCCGCGTCACGCATCACGAGCCCAATCGCTGGGCGCCCCTGCTCACCCGGCGGTGGCGCTACGGCACATCGGCGGTCCCGCTCGCCGCCGCCCACCCGCGGTGCACCTCGCCGCTCGTCCTGGCTCCGTGGCCCGCGCTGAGCGTCGCCGCGCTGCTGGCCCGGCGCCCGCTACCCGCCGCGATCGCCTACGGGGCCGGCGCGTGCACCACTCGTCGTCGGCTGCGCCGGGCCGACCTGAGCACGGACGGGGTCGCGACGGCGACCGCGCAGTCCGTCCACCGGACGTGGCTGGCCGTCGGCCGCTACGTCACCCAGTTCGCCGCACCGGTCGCGCTGGCCGCGGTTGCCCTGCCGGGTGCACCGGGACGCCGGCTCGCCGCCGCGTCGTTGCTGCTGGGCGGGCCGCTGACGTCGTGGTGGTCGCGGCGGCAGGCGCTCGACCCGGCGCGGTTCACGGCCGGCTACCTGGCCGACGAGATCTCCTACGGCGCGGGCGTCTGGTCGGCCGCGGTCCGATGCCGCGACCTGCGCGCCCTGCGTCCCCGTGTCGTGCGCCGCTCGTTCGGCCCGCCCGCGCCCCGTTCCGTCCCGACGAAGGAGTCAGTCCAGTGAACGCATGGTTCGAGACCGTGGCCGAGGCGCAGCGCCGGGCCCAGAAGCGGTTACCCAAGTCCGTCTACAGCGCCCTGCTGGCCGGCTCGGAACGCGGGTTGACGGTGGCCGACAATGTGGCCGCCTTCGACGAGCTGGGCTTCGCCCCGCACACCGCAGGGCACCACAGCACGCGCGAGCTCGCGACCTCGGTGCTGGGCCAGGACATCTCGCTGCCGGTGAT
Organism: uncultured Jatrophihabitantaceae bacterium; assembly: GCA_964658365.1. Lineage (GTDB taxonomy): Bacteria > Actinomycetota > Actinomycetes > Mycobacteriales > Jatrophihabitantaceae > Jatrophihabitans. The sequence goes on along the minus strand of CAZZZE010000199.1, from coordinate 2,167 downwards.
CATCTCGCCGACCGGCGTGCAGGCCGTCCACCCCGACGGCGAGGTCGCGGTTGCCCGCGCCGCCGCGGCGCGCGGCACGGCGATGGGGCTCAGCTCGTTCGCCAGCAAGCCCGTCGAGGACGTCGTCGCTGCCAACCCGCAGACGTTCTTCCAGCTGTACTGGTCGGGCACCCGCGACCAGATCACCGAGCGCATCGAGCGCGCGCGGGCCGCCGGCGCGGTCGGGCTGATCGCCACGCTCGACTGGTCGTTCTCGATGGGCCGCGACTGGGGCAGCCCGCACATCCCCGAGAGGTTGACCGTCAAGGAGGCGGTGCGCTTTGCGCCGGAGGCGCTGACCCACCCGACGTGGCTGGCGGCGTTCGTCCGCTCGGGCAAGGTCCCTGACCTCACCGTGCCGAACATGCAGAACCCGGGCCAGCCGGCACCCACCTTCTTCGGCGTCTACGGCGAGTGGATGCAGACGCCGGCGCCGTCGTGGGACGACGTCGCGTGGATCCGCGAGACGTGGGGCGGCCCGTTCATGCTCAAAGGCGTCACCCGGGTCGACGACGCGAAGCGGGCGGTCGATGCCGGCGCCGACGCCATCTCGGTGTCGAACCACGGCGGCAACAATCTCGACGGCACCCCGGCGACGATCCGCTGCCTGCCTGCGGTGGCCGACGCGGTCGGCGACCAGCTCGAGGTCCTGCTCGACGGCGGCGTCCGTCGCGGTTCCGACGTCGTCAAGGCGCTGGCCCTCGGCGCCCGCGCGGTGATGATCGGCCGCGCCTACCTGTGGGGCCTGGGCGCGAACGGGCAGGCCGGCGTCGAGAACGTCCTGGACGTGCTGCGCGGCGGCATCGACTCGGCCCTGCTCGGTCTGGGCCTGAGCTCGGTGCACGAGCTCGACCGATCGAGCGTGCTGGTGCCCGACACTTTCGCCCGCGCGCTGGGTGTCTGACCGCCGTTCGGCGCCGCCATACTCTGGTCCCGGTTACCCACCGGCGCCGGCCGGGGAATCAGACCGGCAGGAGGAACGATGATCGAGGACGAGACGACACCGCTGGCCGCGCTCGTCGAGCGACACGGTTCGGCGCGCCGACCTCAGGTGCGGCCCCGCCCGCGACCGGAGGGAATGAGCGACGACGCCGTTGCCGCGCTCGGGAAGCTCTCGGCCGCGCTCGAGGTGGCTGAGGACGCGCGCGGGCACCTGTACGCGTTCCACCGCCTCTCCGGCCGGGCCGACCTCGATCTGCAGGACGCGGTGCGCTCGCTGCGCGACGCCGGGCTCGCCGACATCGCGCGGGCGGTCGACGAGGTGCTTGTGGGCCGCGACGTCGTCGGTGACGCCTGGACCTTCGAGCTGGTCGAGGCCTACGACGACCAGTACCTCGAGGTGTTCCGCGACGTCGAGCGCACCGCCCGCCGAGCGGCCGGGCTCGAGGCGCGGCACGTCTTCGAGTCCGAGATGAAGGCCGCGGAGCAGCACGATGGCACGAGCTGACGCCAAGGGCCTGGGGCGCTACCTGCCCACCGCCGTGCAGTCGGCCCTCGGTGTGGTCGCGCTGAGCGCCATCGTGTGCGGGGCTGCGGTGCAACGGCGGCGGCGACGGGCCGGATCGTCCGGCACCGACGGCGTGAGCAATACGCCGTGGGCCACGAGCGGCTCTACCGGTCAGCAGCAGGGCACCGACGATTAGCAGACGACGACGCTCGGGCGTCGTCGAGCAGCACGCCGACCCGCTGCTTCTGCTCGCCGTGCTGCGCTACCTTGAACCGCCTCGGGGCGGTAGCTCAGCCGGTTAGAGCAGGGGACTCATAATCCCTGGGTCGTGGGTTCGAGTCCCACCCGCCCCACAAGGCCCGGATTCCTGGGCCCGGACGTGTCTACAGCCGAGTTAGATCTCTCTGAGAGTGGAGTACTCCTCCCTCGTCGCCGCCCTGATGGCTGATTGTTTACTGGCAGGGGATCGGTCTCGGGGAACCGCAACCGCTGCTGGCCGGACAGTGGCCGCGGCCGCCGCCGCCGCAGATCCGTGTCGTTGCCTCGCGACGACGACGCTTGCATACCGTAGGCATGCCTAACGTGTTGGTACGCGACCTGCCTGAACCGGTGCACACCACGCTGCAGCGTCGAGCTGCCTCGCAGGGGTTGTCGCTGCAGCAGTACCTGACGAGGGAGTTG
>CAZZZE010000198.1:1556-5223 GCA_964658365.1 uncultured Jatrophihabitantaceae bacterium | reverse complement strand
GGGAGACGTCGATCCGGTCGATGATCCCGCGCAACCGCACGCCGTCGACGACAACCTCGACCCGTTCCTCGCGCGCCGCGGGCTCGAAGCGGCCCGGGTCCTCGAGGTCGAAGTAGTTGCCGAGCAGGTCGGCCGCCGAGGTCATCCACTCGGCGAAGGCCGCGCCGTCGGCGGCGTCGGCCGGGAACAGCGCGTCGACTCCGGGCTCGGCCTCGCGCAGCTGCGCCCAGGCGTTGGGCAGCATGGCCTGCGCCGCCTCGACCGTGCGCTGGGCCGAGGGCAGGTCGAACAGCGCCTCGAGCACGGAGTGCACCAGGGTGCCGCGCACCGCGGCCGAGGACGGCTCCTGCGGCAGCCGGTCGACGCACCGGAAGCGGTAGAGCAGCGGGCAGGCCTTGAAGTCAGCGGCCCGGGACGGCGAGAGCGAGCCGAGCACCGACGGCGGCAGCTCGCCCTCGACCGGCACGACCGGCGGGGAATCCATCACGTGCGTCATGTCCGGGAGGCTAGATCCCGGGTCCGACACTTCCGGGACCTCGGTCATGGCGTGCCGAAGCGCGAGAGCGGCCAGACGATGACGAACACCCGGCCAACGATCTTCGACTTGGGGACGGGCCCGAAGTGCCGGCTGTCGTCGGAGTTGCACCGGTTGTCGCCCATGACGAAGTACTCGTCCATCGGCACCCGCCACTGGGACTTCCCGGCGACGAGGGGCTTCGTCGGCGCTGACCCGCACGCCTTGTTGACGTAGCCCTCGTCGAGCCGCAGACCGTTGACGTAGACGAGGCCGTTGCGCAGGGTGACGATGTCGCCGGGCAGGCCGATGATCCTCTTGACGAGCGTCGTGTCGCTCACCTGCCAGGTATCCGGACGGTTGAAGACGACGATGTCGCCCTCGTGCGGATCGTGGATGCGATAGGTGACCTTGTCGACGAGGATCCGGTCGTCGGTGTCGCCGCCCCCGCCTTTCAACGTGGGTTCCATCGACGCCGACGGGATGAAGTACGGAGCGACGACGTACGTGCGCAGCACGAGCGCGGCCACCGCGGCGATCACCAGCGCGACGACCAGCTTGGTGACGAAGCGCAGTCCGCGGCTGCTGCGCAGCGTGCGACGTCGGCTCTTCGGCTGCGTCCCGGACTCGGTGTCCTTCGCTGCGGCCGGCGGATCGGCCCTCGGCTGCTCACGCGCCGGCTCGGCGGGGGCCGCGACAGTAGCGGCAGCCGCCGGGACAGCGGCGGCGATCGGACGCGGTCTGGGGCGCGGCTGGGGACGGGGCTGAGGGCGCGGGCGCGGGCCGGCCTGCGGCCCGGGAGCGGGCTCCGGCGGAAGGAACGGGCCGTCGTCATCGTCGTCGTGACGTCGACGCCACCACCCGCGCCGTCCACTCTCGGGCGCGGAGCGCACGCTCTCCTCACCCGTCACCGGGGAAACGGTAACCGGTCGCGGCTTTGCGTGCCCGTAACATCGCTGGGGTGCGCACCGAGCCGACCCGACGGGCGCCGCGTCCGACGCTCCAGCTGGCCCGCGTGTGGGGCGTACCGGTGGTCGTCACACCGTCCTGGTTGATCATCGCGGTCGTCCTGACCATCAGCTACGGCCCGCTCGTCCGCGACGCCGTGCCGGGCACCTCGAGCGCGGTCGGCTACCTGGCGGCCCTCGGCTTCTCGGTCCTGTTCGCGCTGTGCATCGTCGCCCACGAGCTCGGTCACACGCTGGTCAGCCGGGCGCTGAAGTACCCGGTCACCCGCATCACGCTGTTCCTGCTCGGCGGGGTCTCCGAGATCGAGGGCGAACCGCGGCGGGCCCGCGACGAACTGCTGATCAGCAGCGCCGGCCCGGCCGTCTCGGCACTCCTGGCCGCGGCGCTGTTCGGCGGCTACGCGGTGGCCCCGCACGACTCGCTCGTCGAGGTACTGCTGCTGCTCCTGGCCTGGAGCAACGCGGCTCTGGTCGTCTTCAACCTGCTGCCCGGTCTGCCGCTGGACGGCGGGCGGATGCTGCGCGCCGCGGTGTGGGGCGTTAGCGGTCACGAGGTGCGCAGCATCCGTATCGCCGGCTGGTCCGGCCGCGTCGTCGCCGGGCTCGTCGCCGTCACGGGCCTGGTCGTCGACCGCACCACAGCCGGGTTCACGGCCGGTCTGGTGACGCTGTTCCTGGCCGCCTACCTCTGGACCGGCGCCACGTCGGCGATCCGGGTCGCCGACGTCCAGGGCCGGTTGCCGCTGGTACGGGTCGGCGATCTGCTGCGTCCCGGCCTGCTCGTGCCCGGCACCGCCACCGTCGACGACGCGCTGCGCCGGGCCTGGGCCGGCAACGTCGGCGGCATCGTCCTCACCGACTCGGCGGCCCGGCCCAGCGCGATCGTCGACGAGCGCCTCATCGGCGCCGTACCACCCCAACGTCGGGCCTGGACCCAGGTGTCGACCGTCGCCCGCCCGCTCGAGACCGGCATGGTGCTCCCCGTGGACATCGATTCCCGGGACCTGCTCGACCGCATGCAGGCCTACCCGGCCCCCGAGTACCTGATGGTCGCCGCCGACGGCTCGCCGGCCGGCATCATCACCACCGTCGACTTCGCCCGGCGGCTCAAGGCCGGCACGTGAGCCGGACCCCGGGTTCCGGGCCGTTCGAGGTCGGCGAGCGGGTGCAGCTGTCCGACCCGAAGGGCCGCCTGCACACGGTGACGCTCGAGGCAGGCAAGCAGTTCCACACCCACCGCGGGGCCATCGAGCACGACCACCTCATCGGGACGCTCGAGGGCAGCGTCGTCCTCGCGACGTCCGGCACGCAGTACCTGGCCCTGCGCCCGCTGCTCAGCGACTTCGTGCTGTCGATGCCGCGCGGCGCCGCGGTGATCTACCCGAAGGACGCCGCGCAGATCCTCACGATGGGCGACGTCTGCCCGGGCATCACCGTGCTCGAGGCGGGAGCGGGATCCGGGTCGCTGACCTGCTCGCTGCTGCGCGCAGTGGGGCCGACGGGATCGGTGGTCTCCTACGAGGTCCGCGACGACCACGCCGAGGTGGCCGTGCGCAACGTCGAGACGTTCTTCGGCGCGCGGCCGACCCACTGGTCACTGCGCCTCGGCGACGTCGCCGACCACCCGGCCGACGAGCCGGTCGACCGCGTCGTGCTCGACATGCTCAGCCCGTGGGACGTCCTGCCCGCCGTCACCGCCGCGCTGCGTCCCGGCGGCGTGCTGATCGGCTACGTCGCGACGACGACGCAGCTGTCGCGGCTGGTCGAGGCGCTGCGCGTCGACGGCGGCTACACCGAGCCGAGCTCGTTCGAGACCATGGTGCGCGGGTGGCACGTCGTGGGCCTGGCCGTGCGGCCCGAGCACCGGATGATCGGGCACACCGCGTTCCTCGTCACCGCCCGCCGCCTCGCGCCGGGCGTGGTGACACCCGCGCGCCAGCGCCGGCCCACGGCCACCGATCAGCCAAGCGTGCCGCCGCGCGACGAGACGGTGCCGTTCCGGCCGAACCTGCCCTGATCTCGGCCAGCACGGTGTCGACGCCGGGCGCGACGCGCCCGGGCGCGAAGGGCAATTACGCCTGCGGCCCGGCCACCTCGGTGCCGTCGCTCTCGCGCACCACGTGGATGCAATCGCCCGGGCACTCCTTGGCCGAGGAGATCACGTCGAGGCGCAGCGACGCCGGCA
>CAZZZE010000198.1:0-1456 GCA_964658365.1 uncultured Jatrophihabitantaceae bacterium | reverse complement strand
TCGCCCGGGCACTCCTTGGCCGAGGAGATCACGTCGAGGCGCAGCGACGCCGGCACGTCGGCCCGTGCCTGCGGGGCGGCGAGCAGCTCGCCGTCGCGGTCCTTGACGTAGGCGAGGCCGTCGACGTCGAACTCGAAGACCTCGGGCGCGTACTGGACGCACAGCCCGTCACCGGTGCAGAGCTCCTGATCGATCCAGACGCGTAGTGCCTCGCTCATGGGACGGAAACTCCTCGGTAACGCGGTGCGGATTGCCTGTCGGAAGCGACCTGCTGACGTCGAGGGTAGTTGCTCGAGAATGGTTGCCCTGCCGTGTGTAGGGTGAACTCTCGCGAACACTCCGCACGGCCAGACGGTGCGAAACAGGAGGTGGCCGCAGTGGCTCCAGAATCATCAGGTGGCCCAGAGTCACGACGTGGACAGGACAGCTCGGAAGGCGCGCAGGGCGACCCGGATCTGCGCCGGCGCACAGCCTTCCTCGAGCAGGAGCTCGAACTGCTGCGGGCCAAGGTCTCGGAGTCGCCACGTCACCTGCGCTTGCTCGAGGACCGGCTCGCCGAGTCCCAGTCGCGCATCGCCGCCCTCAGCGATCGCAACGAGCGGCTGTCCGACACGCTGCGTGAGGCGCGCGATCAGATGGTCCAGCTCAAGGAAGAGGTCGACCGCCTCGGCCAGCCGCCGAGCGGGTACGGCGTGTTCCTCGAGGCCTTCGAGGACGGCACCGTGGACATCTTCACGACGGGCCGCAAGTTGCGGGTCGCGGTCTCGCCCGAGGTTGCTGTCGATGCGCTGCACCGCGGCCAGGAGGTCATGCTCAACGAGGCCATGAACGTGGTCGCGGCGCGCGGGTTCGAGCGTTCCGGCGAGGTCGTCATGCTCAAGGAGATCCTCGACGGTGGCGACCGCGCGCTGGTCGTCGGCCACACCGACGAGGAACGCGTCGTCTACCTCGCCGACCTGCTGCGCGACAAGCCGTTGCGGGCCGGCGACTCGCTGCTCATGGAGTCCCGCTCGTCCTACGCCTACGAGCGGGTGCCCAAGAGCGAGGTCGAGGAGCTGATCCTCGAAGAGGTCCCCGACATCGACTACTCCGACATCGGTGGGCTGGCCGGGCAGATCGAATCGATCCGCGACGCCGTCGAGCTGCCCTTCCTGCACGGCGAGCTGTTCCGCGAGCACCAGCTGCGCCCGCCGAAGGGCATCCTGCTCTACGGCCCGCCCGGCTGCGGCAAGACGCTGATCGCCAAGGCCGTCGCCAACTCGCTGGCCAAGCAGGTCCAGAAGGTGCACGGCGGCGACGAGAAGGCCACCGCGTTCTTCCTCAACATCAAGGGCCCGGAGCTGCTGAACAAGTACGTCGGCGAGACCGAGCGGCACATCCGCCTGGTCTTCCAGCGGGCCCGCGAGAAGGCGTCCGACGGCACGCCGGTCATCGTGTTCTTCGACGAGATGGACTC
>CAZZZE010000197.1:0-5231 GCA_964658365.1 uncultured Jatrophihabitantaceae bacterium | reverse complement strand
GGACGGCGAGTGGAAAGCCGGCGGCCCGCCAGCGCTCGCGATCGGCCCGGGGGCTCGCGCGCCAGCCCAGCTGGCTCGCGTGCGCGGCCTGCGCCATCGCCTTACCGGTCGTCATCTCCGCGTGCGGCGAGAGCAGCACGAGCGGGACGCCGGACGCGGGCGGCCCGGGCGGTTCCGGGTCGTCGAGGTTCGTGCCGCCGACCTGCAACCGGGCCAGCTCCGGCGGCCAGCCATCCACCGGCACCGGCGGGTAGACCCGGACCTGCGCGCTGCCGTGCCCGACGTCGAGTCCATCGACGGTCAGGGCGCGCCGCCACTCGGCACCCCGCGCCCGGCGCACGACCTTGCGGATGCGCTGCCCGTCCCAGGCGGCGAGGGCGTCGGCCCACTCCGGACGCCCGTCCGTGAGGATGAGCAGCACCGCTCGCGCCGCGGCCTCGAGCGCGTCGGTCCGGGCCGGCGGGTCGGCCCGCTCGATCCGCACGACGAACGGCAGCGCCAGCTCGCTCATCCCTGGGCTTGTACCCAGTCGGCCAGCAGCCGGGCCCCGAAGCCGGTTGCGCCGCGCGAGATCATCCCGTCGTTGCTGCCGGCCCGTGCCGGACCGGCGATGTCGAGGTGTGCCCACGGCACTCGGCCCGCGAACGGCCGCAGGAACAGTGCCGCGGTGATGGCACCGGGGCTGCCCGGCGAGTTGTTCGCATCGGCGACGTCGGAGTCGAGCGTCGGCAGGTACTCCTCCTGCAGCGGCATCCGCCACAGCCGCTCGCCGCTGCTCTCGCCGACGGCCAGCAGCTGGCCGGCCAGCTCGTCGGTCGTCGCGAACAGCCCGGCCATGCGCATGCCGAGCGCCAGCTTCATGGCGCCGGTCAGCGTGGCGACGTCGACGATGGCTGTCGGCCTGAGCTTCGCGGCCGCGTAGGCAAGGGCGTCGGCGAGGACGATGCGGCCCTCGGCGTCGGTGTTGAGGATCTCGCTGGTGCGCCCGCCGTAGTGCCGCACGACGTCGCTGGGCCGGTACGACGCCGCCCCGAAGGAGTTCTCGGCGGCCGGCACCAGCACCGTGACCCGTACCGGCACGCGGTTCGCGGCGACCATGCGCAACGCGGCCAGCGTCGCCGCGCCGCCGGACATGTCGGTGTGCATCGTGCGCATGCCGTCGCCGACCTTGCGGTTCAGGCCGCCCGTGTCGAACGTGATGCCCTTGCCGACGAGGACGAGGTGCACCCCTGCCTTCGCACCACGCGGACGCCAGGACGCCTCGATCAGTCGCGGCGGCGCCGAGGACGCACCGCCGACGGCCAGCACGCCCGCGAACCCCTGCTGCCGGAGCCACTCGACATCGCGGACCTGCACGTCGACACCCAGCGGCGTGAGCTGGGACGTCGCCTGCTCGCCCAACCATGCCGGGGTCTTCGTCGCGGCCGGGGTGTTGGCGAGATCGCGCGCCCACGCCACCGCCGCGGCGTTGCGCAGCCCGAGCGCGAGCGCGTCGTCGTCCTCGACACCGGTCAGCGTCACCTCGGTCGCCGCCGGCTTGGGCGCGCCTGCCTCGGTGAAGCGGTAGCTGCCGAGGCACAGACCCTCGACGAACGCGGTCAACCGTTCGCCGGTCAGGCCCGCGACGTGCAGCGCGCTCGCGCCGGCGGGCAGGTCACGGGCCCGCTTGCCGCCGACGAGCCGGACGGCGTGCGGCTCGGCCGGCAGCTCGAGCGGCGAGGAGTCGGCCGGCGCGGCGGAAGCAGGGGCGGCGTGGACGTCGAGCATCCGCCGATCCTCCCGGACGCGGCGCCCCGGACAGCACGCGGCCCCGGTGCGTGCTGTCGCGCGCACCGGGGCCGGTGACGATATGAGAGGCGCTGGCCTAGCTACCCACGGCCTTGAGGGCATCGCCCAGCGCGTCGGCCTCGTCGGGAGTCATCTCGACGACGAGACGTCCGCCGCCTTCGAGCGGCACGCGCATGACGATGCCGCGGCCTTCCTTGGTGACTTCGAGCGGGCCGTCGCCCGTCCGCGGCTTCATGGCCGCCATGCGAACCTCCTCCGGTGAGCCGTCGGCCCACGATCCAGACAACCCGTCCGGCGCAGGATCCCCGCACCGGTTCGTGGTCCATTCTCCCTGATGACCAGACCTTCCCCCAACTCCGGGGGTTGTCGGTGCCCGATGCGAACATGTGTTCGTGTCCGACGGCCGGCCTCGCGAGGCGATCCTGCATGCCGACCTCGACTCGTTCTACGCCTCGGTCGAGCAGCGCGACGACCCCGCCTTGCGCGGCCGTCCGGTGCTCGTCGGCGGTGGCGTGGTGCTCGCGGCCAGCTACGAGGCGAAGGCGTTCGGCGTGCGCTCGGCCATGGGTGGGCGCGAGGCCCGCGACCTGTGCCCGCAGGCCGTCGTCGTCAGCCCGCGTTTCGAGGCCTACTCCGCGGCCAGCAAGGACGTCTTCGCGGTCTTCCACGACGTCACGCCACTGGTTGAAGGGATCTCGATCGACGAGGCGTTCCTCGATGTCGGCGGTCTCGGGCAGGTGTCCGGCTCGCCGGTCGAGATCGCGGTGCGCCTGCGCGCGCGGGTACGCGACGAGGTGGGCCTGCCGATCACCGTGGGTGTGGCCCGCACCAAGTTCCTGGCCAAGGTGGCCAGCGGTGTCGCCAAGCCCGACGGGGTGCTCCTCGTCCCGGCCGAGGGCGAACTGCACTTCCTGCATCCGCTGGGGGTGCGCAAGCTGTGGGGCGTCGGCGCCAAGACCGCGGCGAAGCTTGCGGAGCGGGGCATCGCCACCGTCGGTCAGGTCGCCGCGCTCGACGAGGCGGCCCTGGTCGCCATGCTCGGCGCCGGGTCGGGACGCCACCTGCACGCGTTGGCCCACAACCGCGATCCGCGACCGGTCGTCGTCGGGCGCCGCCGGCGCTCGATCGGCGCACAGCGGGCGCTGGGCCGCCGGACGATGACCTGCGCCGAGATCGACGCGACGCTGCTGACGCTCGTCGAGCGCACCGCCGGACGGCTGCGGCGCGCCGAGCGGCTGGCCCGCACCGTCGTGCTCCGGCTGCGCTTCGGCGACTTCACCCGCGTCACCCGGTCACACACCCTGCCCCGACCGACGTGCGACACCGACGCCTTCCTGACCGCCCTGCGCACGCTCGTCGTCACCGCCATGCCACTGATCGAGCGCAACGGCCTGACCCTGCTCGGCGTCACGCTCGCCAACCTCGACCCGCTCGACTCGGTGCAGCTCGAGCTGCCGTTCGCCGGCCACGAGCCCCGCGTCCTCGACGCCGCCGTCGACGGCATTCGTGACCGGTTCGGCACGGCGGCGATCACCCGCGGCGTGCTCGTCGGGCGCGACCCGGGGATGGAGGTGCCGCTACTACCGGACTGAGCCCGGCGCGGCCCGCCAGCACCCGGCGACGTGGTCGTCGACCATGCCGGTGGCCTGCATGAGCGCGTAGGCAGTGGTCGGGCCGACGAACCGCAGCCCGCGGCGCTTGAGTTCCTTGGCCAGCGCCGTCGATTCCACCGAGGTCGAGGCGACGTCGGCCAGGCTTCGCGGCCGGGTGTGCGCCGACGGCGCGAACGACCACAGCAGGGCGTCGAGGCCCTCGGGCACCGCGTCGAGGACAGCCCGGGCGTTGTTGACGGTCGCGTCGATCTTGGCGTTGTTGCGCACGATGCCCGCGTCGGCCATCAACCGGACGCGGTCCGCGGCGCCGAACGCGGCGACGGTGGGCAGGTCGAAGCCGCGGAACGCCTCGCGGAACGCGGCTCGCTTGCGCAGGATCGTCAGCCAGGACAGCCCGGACTGGAACCCCTCGAGCGTCAGCCGCTCGAACAGCGCGACGTCGCCGTGCAGCTCGGTGCCCCATTCGTCGTCGTGGTAGGCGACGTAATCCGGCGTCGACGTGGCCCAGCTGCAGCGCGGCAGGTCGGCCGGGTCAGGGTCGGTCATCGTCTGTTGCGTCCGGGGAAGGCTCCGGCGGTGCCGCGTGCGTGGGCCCTGTCTCGACGGGGCCCGCCGTTGGCTCGACAGGCGCTGGGGCTGCGGGCGCTGCTTCGTCGAGGGCGGGTTCGGCGGGCACGGGGTGCTGGTCACGCAGCCAGGCGATCTCGGCGTCGCGGGCGCGCAGTTCGCCGGCCAGCCGGTCGAGCAGCAGGTCGGTCTCGGCGAAGCGGTACCCGCGCAGGGCGACCGGCAGCCGCACCGCGTCGACGTCCTCCGGCTGCAAGCCGCGCTCGGCCGGGAGGTCCCACAGCGGTTCGTCGCGGATCGCCGGGGCGATCTGCTCCCCGGCAGGCAGGAAGCGCGTCGCTGCGAGGAACAGCCCGACCGCGACGATGATCGCGAGAAGCACGTAGAGGATGAGGTGGAGCACGTCGGAATCCTGTCACGCGGGTCCAGGTGGTCCGGCGCGCCGCTCAGTCGGCCAGGCCCGCCAGGGCGACCGTCCGCTCGGGGGTGAGCCGGACGAGGATTTCCTCGGGTACGGCATTGCGGCGACCGAAGGCCTCGGCCTGTTCCGCCCCCATGTAGCGGGCAGCGAGGCGGGTGGCCCAGATCAGCAGCTCGTCGAGGTCGTCACTGATGTCGGCGCGGCCGGTGAGCGTCACGAACGAGTAGGGCGGTGCAGGCTCGTCGACAGTGAGCGTGGCCACCCCGTCACGGCGCAGATTCCGACCCTTGACGGTGTCGCGGCCCGTCGTGAACACGACGACGTCACCGTCGAGCACGAACCAGATCGGGGCGGCGTGCGGCGTGCCGTCCTTGCGCACCGTGGACAGGACGCCGGTGCGGGTGCCGGCCGACAGAAACGCCCGGCGGTCATCGTCGCTCATCTGGGTAGCCATGGCCCGAGCCTAGAGACGTGATGAACTGGCCGCTATGACGACCGAGTCCCCCGTCCTGCGCGAGCGCCGTCCCGACGGCATCGAGATCCTGCGCCTGAACCGGCCCGAGAAGCGCAACGCCCTCGACAGCGCGAGCCTCGCCCTGATCACCGCCGCGCTCGACGAGTTGTCGGCCGACGACGATCTGCGCGCGCTCGTCCTCTCGACCACCGACCCGCGAGCCCTGTGCGCCGGCGCCGACGTCGGCGAGCCGCTCGATGACGTCGCCGGTTACGCGCGGATGGCCGCCTTCACCCGCATGTACAGCGGTGTCGATGCGCTACCGGTGCCGGTGATCGCCGTCTGCGTGGGCAACTGTGTCGGCGCCGGCGCCGAGCTCGTGGCCGGG
>CAZZZE010000196.1:0-5241 GCA_964658365.1 uncultured Jatrophihabitantaceae bacterium | reverse complement strand
GTTGTGCTGTCCGCCCAGCGCTGGACCGAGCTGCGGCCATCGCTGCGTGACCTGATCGGCAGTCGCCTCGAGCTGCGCCTCGGTGACCCGGCGGAATCCGAGCTCGACCGCACCGCCGCCAGGGACGTGCCGCGAACGGCGCCGGGTCGCGGCCTGACCCCGGCCGCGGTGCACCTGCTCTCGGCACTGCCCCGCATCGACGGCACGGCTCGTGTCGACGACCTCGCCGACGGGGTGCGCTCACTGGTGCGCGCCGTCCGTGCGGCGTGGCACGGGCCCGACGCACCGCCGGTGCGGCTCCTGCCCGCCGACCTGCCCTATCGCGAGCTGCTGCCAATTGCGGTCGACGGCGCCACGGTCCCGATCGGCATCGACGAGGACACCCTCTCGCCGGTGGGGGTCGACTTCGACGCCGATCCGCACTTCGTCGTCATCGGCGACGTCGGGTCGGGCAAGTCGAACCTGCTGCGCACGATCGCCCGCGGCATCACCACCCGCTGGGCGCCCGACGAGGCGAAGATCATCACCTTCGACGTCCGGCGCGGCCTGCGCGGCGCGGTGCCGCCCGGACACCAGCTCGGCCACGTCGGGCATCCGGCCGGCGCGGCACAGGTCGTCGGGGAGGTGGTGGAGGCACTGCGCGCGCGGCTGGCCGACCTGCAGCTCGACCCGGCTGCGGTGCCCGCGTGGCGAGGGCCGCGGCTGTTCCTGCTGCTCGACGACTATGACCTGCTCGCGTCGGGCGCGGTCAATCCGCTGGCGGCGCTGCTCGAGTTCCTGCCGCACGCTCGCGACATCGGCCTGCACGTCGTGCTCGCCCGGGCGGCCGGCGGGGCCGGCCAGGGAGTGTATGAGGCCGTACTGCGCACGCTGCGCGACCTGGGCACGCCGGGGCTGCTGCTGTCCGGCAGCCGGGAGGAGGGCGCGGTGCTGGGCGGTCAGCGGATGGAGCCGCTGCCGCCGGGACGCGGCCGGCTGGTGCGCCGTCGGCTCGGCTCCGTACTGGTGCACACGGCACGCGCCGTCGATCGGCCCTGACGGCGCGCTCCCGACCTCACACCTTGCGCAGCACCGACACGACCCGGCCGAGGACGGTGGCGTCGTCGGCGGGGATGGGGGAGTAGGCCGGGTTGTGCGGCAGGAGCCAGGCCTTGCCATCGCGGCGCTGCAGGGTCTTTACGGTGGCCTCGCCATCGATCATGGCCGCGACGATCTGACCGTTCTCGGCGTTCTCCTGCTGGCGCACGACCACCCAGTCGCCGTCGGCGATGGCCGCATCGACCATCGAGTCGCCGACCACCCTGAGCATGAACAGGGTCCCGTCGCCGACCAGCGACTTGGGTAGCGGGAAGACGTCCTCGATCATCTGCTCGGCGAGGATGGGGCCACCGGCCGCGATGCGACCGACCATCGGCACGAACACCGGAGTCTCGCCACGAGGGGCGTCGTCGGTGACGGCCACCGCGCGGCGAGCCGCCTTGGGCTTGGCGGAGGGGGCGCCCGACTCGGGACCCCGCACGTCGACAGCCCGTGGGCGGTTCGGGTCGCGGCGCAGGAAGCCCTTGCGCTCGAGCATCGCCAGCTGGTGGGCCACGCTCGAGGTCGAGGCCAGGCCCGCGGACTCGCAGATCTCGCGGATGCTCGGCGGGTAGCCGCGCCGCTCGACGGAGTCGCGGATGACGTCGAGAATCGCCTGCTGGCGCCGGGTGAGCCCGGTGACGGGATCGGGCAGCTCGGTGACCTTCGGACGGCCGGGCCGGCGCTTGACCGGCTCGGCCGACGCGTCCTTGGTCGACGCGCTGGCCGATGTGCTGCGCGTCGTGCGAGCGCTGCTGGCCGCGCTTGCCGTTGTGTCCTGTGCCACCGATGGCCTCCCGTCGCAGTGGGCGAATGTCCGATCGCCGGATGCATCGAACACCGCAGACGCTAGCCCCGACCGACTGTGAACTCAAACATCTGTTCGAACGACACGCCGTGCGCGATGGTTATTGTCGGACCCCGCTGGTACACATTCGATCAGACGTTCTTTCGAATGCCTGTTCGACCTGAGCAGGCCCGATACCCGCAGGAGCATGACATGTCGGTGGCCCTGGATCTCGATGTCGATTCGCTGTTCGCGCCGCAGCCCGCGCCGGTTCGCCGGCCGAGCCTGCGTGTCGTCCCGTGCGAGCCCACGCCCGACCGGTCGCCCCGCACTCCCGTGCGCAGCGAGCCGGCGGCGTCGGTGACCGTGCTGCATGCGCCCTCGCCGTCCTCGATCACCGCTCCGCTACGCCTGACCGGGCGTGGGGTCGCCGTGTTGGCGGCGCTCACCGCCGCGGCCGGTGGGCTGCTCGTCTGGGCGGCGGTGGCGTCGGCCCCCGACGCAGCCGCGAGCGGGTCTGCGGACACGGGAACCGCCGCGACGGCGACGACGATCACCGTGCAGCCCGGTGACACGTTGTGGGCGCTCGCCTCGCGGGTCGCGCCCGGTCGCGACCCGCGCGCGGAGGTTGCGCAGCTGCGTCGTCTGAACCACCTCGCCGACCCTGGCGTCATGCCCGGTCAGGTGCTGCGCGTCCGCTGACCGGGTGGGTCGGGCGTGCCGATCCTCGACGCGCCGCAGCGCGCTCTTGCGGAACAGACGGTCGCGTTCTACGGTTCACCCCTACATGTAGTAGTTACACGGATGTACTTCGTCCACAGGTTGGGGTGGCTCGTCCACAGCGAATGGCCTTGGTCCACACGCTGATCCCCAGGTTCTGGACAACGTCGTCCACAGATCGCCCTGATCCAGCCCGTTCTGCAGCCGTCACAGGAGGTGCCCGCATGCGGTGTCCGTACTGCCGGCATCCCGACTCACGGGTCGTCGACTCCCGCGAGCAGGACGAGGGCCAGGTCATTCGTCGCCGCCGCTCGTGCCCGGAGTGCAGCCGCCGCTTCACCACCGTCGAAGAGGCCACGCTCGCGGTCATCAAGCGCAGCGGCGTCACCGAGCCGTTCACCCGGGCCAAGGTCATCAGCGGCGTGCGGCGGGCCTGCCAGGGCCGCCCCGTCGATGAGGACGACCTCGCCCAACTGGCGCAGACCGTCGAGGAAGCCATCCGGGCCACCGGCGTGGCCGAGGTGCCCAGCGACGAGGTCGGCCTGGCGATCCTCGGCCCGCTGCGCGAGCTCGACCAGGTCGCCTACCTCCGTTTCGCCAGCGTCTACCAGGCGTTCACCTCGGCCGAGGACTTCGAGAAGGCGATCCTCGACCTGCGCACCAGCGCCGACCCGACCGTCCTCGGTGCCACCCCCGCCGCCGACGACGCACTGACCCCAGGCTCCCCCCACCGTCCCGGAAGGACACCCGCATGACCCAGGCCGACCTGACCCACTCCCCGAATGCGGGTTCCGACGACGGCGCCTCCCGTGCCGCCGGCAGTCACTCCGCCGGCAAGCCCGTGTACTCCGAGCAGGGTCTGGCGCTCGAGCGGGTCTACACCGCCGAAGGGGTCCACCCCTACGCCGAGGTGACCTGGGAACGCCGTGACATCGTCATGACCAACTGGCGCGACGGGTCGATCAACTTCGAGCAGCGCGGCGTCGAGTTCCCGGACTTCTGGTCGGTCAACGCGGCCAACATCGTCACCACCAAGTACTTCCGCGGTGCCGTCGGCTCCGACGTGCGCGAGTGGTCGCTGCGCCAGCTCATCGACCGGGTCGTGCACACCTACCGGGAGGCCGGCGAGCTCAACGCCTACTTCGCCTCGCCGCAGGACGCCGAGATCTTCGAGCACGAGCTGACCTGGATGCTGCTGCACCAGGTGTTCAGCTTCAACTCCCCGGTCTGGTTCAACGTCGGCACGACGTCACCCCAGCAGGTCAGCGCCTGCTTCATCCTGGCCGTCGACGACACCATGGACTCGATCCTGAACTGGTACCGCGAGGAAGGCCTGATCTTCAAGGGCGGTTCCGGCGCCGGGCTCAATCTCTCCCGCATCCGCTCGTCCAAGGAGCTGCTGTCCTCCGGCGGCACCGCGTCCGGCCCGGTCAGCTTCATGCGTGGCGCCGACGCCTCGGCCGGCACGATTAAGTCCGGTGGGGCGACCCGTCGCGCCGCCAAGATGGTCGTCCTGGACATCGACCACCCCGACATCGAGGAGTTCGTGTCGACCAAGGCGCGCGAGGAGGACAAGATCCGCGTCCTGCGCGACGCCGGCTACGACATGGATCTCGGCGGCTCCGACATCACCTCGGTGCAGTACCAGAACGCCAACAACTCGGTGCGCGTCAGCGACGAGTTCATGCGCGCCGTCGACGAGGGCAGCGAGTTCGGCCTGCGCGCCCGCAGCAACAACCAGGTCATCGAGTCCGTCGACGCGAAGGAACTGTTCCGCAAGGTCGCCCAGGCCGCGTGGGAGTGTGCCGACCCGGGCATCCAGTACGACGACACGATCAACGACTGGCACACCAACCCCGAGACCGGCCGCATCACCGCGTCCAACCCGTGCTCGGAGTACATGAGCCTGGACAACACCTCGTGCAACCTGGCGTCGCTGAACCTGATGAAGTTCCTGCGCCCGGACAACACCTTCGAATCGGAGAAGTTCGTCAAGGCGGTCGAGGTGATCATCACCGCGATGGACATCTCCATCTGCTTCGCCGACTTCCCGACCGAGGCGATCGGCGTGAACACCCGCGCCTACCGCCAGCTCGGTATCGGTTACGCCAACCTCGGCGCGCTGCTCATGGCCACCGGCCTGGCCTACGACTCCGACGGCGGCCGCGCGCTGGCCGGTGCCATCACCTCGCTGATGACCGGCGTGGCCTACCGCCGCTCCGCGGAGCTGGCCGGCATTGTCGGCGCCTACGAGGGCTACGCCCGCAACGCCGCCGCGCACTCGCGGGTCATGCGCAAGCACGCCGCCGCGAACGACTCGGTCCGCACCCTGCACGACAACGACCGCGCCGTGCTGAGCCTGGCGACCGAGGAGTGGGCCAAGGGCAACAAGCTCGGCGAGCGCAACGGCTGGCGCAATGCCCAGGCCTCGGTGCTCGCCCCCACCGGCACCATCGGTCTGATGATGGACTGCGACACCACCGGGGTCGAGCCCGACCTCGCGCTGGTCAAGTTCAAGAAGCTGGTCGGCGGCGGCTCGATGCAGATCGTCAACCAGACGGTGCCGCGCGCCCTGCGCCTGCTGGGTTACCAGGAGGAGTCCGTCGAGGCGATCGTCGAGTACATCGCCGAGCACGGGCACGTCATCGATGCGCCCG
>CAZZZE010000195.1:4940-5253 GCA_964658365.1 uncultured Jatrophihabitantaceae bacterium | reverse complement strand
AAGAACGCCGCCGAGGACGCAGGCGGCAAGGCGAAGGAAGCCGCCGGCAAGGGCACCGGCAACAAGGATCTCGAGGCCGAAGGCCACAAGGACCAGGCCAAGTCGAGCCTGAAGGACGCCGGCGAGAACGTGAAGGACGCCTTCAAGAGCTAGCCTGCGCGCACCAGCCCGACCGGTGCCGGCACCACGAACCCTGATCCGGCCAGCAGCTGCGCGAACCCGCGGCGAGCATCCGATGCCCGAGCTCGGAGGGCCGTCGCCAGCAGCGGTCCGGAGCCGCGTACGAAATCGATCAGGCGCCGCAGCGTGTCGG
>CAZZZE010000195.1:0-4930 GCA_964658365.1 uncultured Jatrophihabitantaceae bacterium | reverse complement strand
CCGAGCGACGACGCGAGTCGACGCTCGGCACCGTCGTTGTTTCCGCCGCGGTCAGCGGTCCCGCGCCCCCTCGGCCAGGGCCAGCAGACCCTCGACGGACGGCACGACGTAGTACGCGCCGGACACCGGGTGGGTGTAGCGGGTCAGCGCGCACCGGATGCCGTCGGCCACCCCGGCCATCCGCCGCAGCATCTCGCTCATCCGCCACTGGTCGTGGCTGAAGCCGACGAAGACCGTCCCGTGGTCGGTGACCCCGCCGTAGGCGACGTTGCGGCGGAAGATGTCGAGCTCCTCGCCGTCGACCTCGAGGACCGTCCGTGCGACGTGCGCGTCGGCCGGCATGTCATCGAGCTCGACGCTGTCGGGCTTGGTGCGACCCATCACCAGTTCCTGCTCATGCGTCGTGCGCGCGTCCCAGGCGGGCGAGTCGTGCGGCCACAGCTGGTGCAGCACGACACTGGATCCCGCACCGGGCACGCCGTCGCGCCGCGCCACCACGTCGGGCGCCTCGAGTGCGGACGGGTTCTCGGTGCCGTCAATGAAGCCGGTCAGGTCGCGGTCATGGCCGTAGAGCCAGCCGTTGATCTCTCTCGCCACGTCGGCGCAGTCGCGCAGGGCGTCGATGGACGACCGGGCGCAGTCGAACACCGCGCGGCGGTCGCCTCCCGAGATCCACAGCCACAGGTCGTGCGGCGTGGCCGGCATGGTGAAGCCGTCCGGGCCGACGATGTCCTCGGTCCAGTCCGCGACGTCGGCGGGGCGGTGCTCGACCGGCGCGCTCGCCGCCCAGAGCGAGGGCCGCACACCGACCACGACGTTGACGCCACCGGTCGTCGACAGCCCGATCTCGACGCCCGCCGCGGCCCGCACCAACTCGGTCGCGTCGACGCCGGCGCGCAGGTCGAACTCGAGGTAGCAGTGCTCGGTGGTGCCGAGGGCGAAGATTCCGGGTTGCGCGTGCACGCACTGCAGTCTGCCCCCTGGTCGCGGCGCGGTGTTTGGTCGACCGTTCGTCGGGGGTAGCGCCTTTCAGGTACACCTGACGCGAGGAGAGCGACATGAGTGACGAACTGCAGGGCAGGCGGGTGGCCTTCCTGCTCGCCAATTCCGGGGTCGAGCAGGTCGAGCTCACGACCCCGTGGCAGGCGGTCGAGGACGCCGGCGCCACGCCCGTCCTCATCGCGCCGGAGAAGGGCACCGTGCAGGCCTTCAACAACGACGTCGAGAAGGGCGACACCTTCCAGGCGGAGCTCTCGACGAAGGACGCGGTGGCCGAGGACTACGACGCGCTCGTACTGCCCGGCGGCACCACCAACCCCGACCAGCTGCGCACCGACATCAATGCCGTCACGCTGGTGGCCGCGTTCGCCGGGGCGGGCAAGCCGATCGCGGCCATCTGCCACGGCCCGTGGACGCTCGTCGAGGCCGGCGTCGTGCGCGGCAAGACCGTCACCAGCTGGCCGAGCCTGCAGACCGATCTGCGCAACGCCGGTGCGGCCGAGTGGCGCGACGAGGAGGTCGTGCTCAGCACCGAGGAGGGCTACCCCTTGATCACCAGCCGCAACCCCGGCGACCTCGACGCATTCAGCAAGACGCTGGTCGACGTCGTCGCCCGCAGCACCGCCGACACGGAGGAGAAGTCATGACCGACGCGGACAAGACCGCCACGCTCGTCGAGCTGGCCAAGGACATCCACATCGCGATGTTGACCACCGTCGACGACGACGGGCATCTCACCGCGCGGCCGATGGCCCATCAGGACGTCGAGGACGACGGCGACCTGTGGTTCTTCGTCGAGCGGACGTCGCCGACCGCAGCCAACCTCGCGGTCCGCCCGCAGGCCGGCGTCGCCCTGGCCTCGAACGACACCTGGATCTCGCTGTCGGGCACCGCCGAGATCGTCGACGACGTCGCCCGCGCGAAGGAGCTGTGGAACTCGTGGGTCGAGGCCTGGCTGCCGCAGGGTCCCGAGGACGACAGCGTGGCGCTCGTGCACTTCCGCGCCGAGGCGGGCGAGTACTGGGACACCGCGGGCGGCCGGGTCGCCTCGGCGCTGAGCTTGGTGAAGGCGAAGGTCACCGGCGACCGGTACCACGGCGGCGAGAACGAGACGGTCACGCTGCCACACTGAGTCCGTGAGCAGCATGCGGGTGATCGTGCTGTCGGACACGCATTCACCGCGGTTCTGGAAGGGCTGCCCACCGCGCGTGGCGCAGCTGCTCGACGGCTGCGACACGATCCTGCACGCCGGCGATGTCTGCCTCGCCGAGACGCTGGACGAGCTGGCGCAGTTCGCGCCGGTCCACGTGGTGCGCGGCAACAACGACGGTCCCGACGTCGCCGCCTGGGGCGCGTCCGAGGATCTCGATCTCGACCTCGGCGGCGTGCGGGTGGCGATGATTCACGACAGCGGCCCGCGCGCCGGACGGCCGGGTCGGCTGCGGCGCCGGTTCCCCAACGCCGACCTCGTGGTCTTCGGTCACTCGCACATCCCGATGGACGAGACGCACGGCGGCCAGCGGATCGTCAATCCTGGGTCGCCGACCGACAAGCGACGCCAGCCGGCCGGGACGCTCGGGGAGCTGCAGATCCGCGACGGCAGGTTGCTCACCGTGGAGATCGTGGCGGTGAGCTGAGGCGCGGGGACCGACACCCCATGCCGTCACGAATCGTTCACCGGCGCGACGCCTGACGGTCGACCCGCACGTCAGCAAGATCGACCCATGATGGGCGCATGACCCCACCGAGCTCGAGCCGGCCCACGACCGTCGACGAACTGACCGAATGGAACACCCGCGAACTGGCGCGCAGCAGCGTGACGCGCCGCAGCATGTTGAAGGCCACGGTCGCTGGCGCCGGTGGTGTGGCGCTGGCGCAGTTCACGCTCGCCAACACGGCGTTCGCCGCCGCGGGCGGCAAGGCCGGCGACGCGGGTGTCGTCATCTCCGGGCGGCACCTGTCGTTCGTCCAGGACCGCAGCGGCCGTCCCGAGTCGGCCATGGCGATCACCGCCCAGCTGGTCAGCAGGTCGGGCGCGCTGCCCAACCGGCTGCGCGCGTACGTCGAGGTCGGTCACGCCCAGGGCGATTACGGCCACCGCTACGAGGCCGACGTCGTGCACCTCGTCGGCCAGTACGCGATCCCCGGCGGCCCGGTCGGTAGCCAGTTCTACGCCAAGGCCCGCATCGACGGCCTGCGTCCCAACACCGTCTACCACTACCGGCTGCGCCTGTCCGACGGGACGGTGTCGGGTGACGCCTACTTCAGCACCGCGCCGAAGTACGCCGTCGGTCGGCACCACGAGGTGCCGCCGGCGTTCACGTTCACCGCGTTCGCCGACGTCGGCACCAACAACGCGCCGACCGACCCGCGCTACGCCTGGGGCCAGGACCCGGCGACGGTGACCGCAGCCGGCGGCACCTGGCCGCGCGGCGTGTTCGACAACAACTACTACAACCCGACCGACCCGGTCGCCGGGACGGCCGGCACCGACCCGCGACCGGCAGTGTCGCTCGTCAACGAGATGTCCTCGCAGCGGCCCGCGTTCACCCTGCTCGCCGGCGACATCTGCTACGCCGACCCCGACGGTTCGGGGCTGCCCGCCGACGACAGCACCGCGCTCACCGGTGCCCCGACCGGCAAGAACCGCTACAACCCCTACGTCTGGGACGTGTTCCTGAACCAGATCGAGAGCCAGGCCGCCTTCACCCCGTGGATGTTCGCCACCGGCAATCACGACATGGAGCCGCTGTACGGCAACACGAAGTACATCGGCGACAGCGCTAACCACGGCTACGGGGGCCACGAGAAGCGTCTCGACCTGCCGAAGAACGGGCCGAAGACCTGCCCGTCGGTGTACCGCTTCGTGTACGGCAACGTCGGTGTCATCTCTGTCGACGCCAACGATCTGTCCGCCGAGATCCAGACGAACACCGGCTACTCCGACGGCGCGCAGCTCAAGTGGCTGGACGAGACGCTGGCCGAGTGGCGCACCAACCCGGTGGTGGCACCCACGATCGACTTCGTGGTGGCGTTCTTCCACCACTGCGCCTACTCCACGACCAACAACCACGGCTCCGACGGCGGCGTGCGCGACGCGCTCGACCCGTTGTTCTCCAAGTACCAGGTCGACCTCGTCGTGCAGGGCCACAACCACCTGCTCGAGCGCACCGATCCGATCAAGAACGGCAAGCGGACCCGCACCGCGCCCGACGGTTCGACGATCTTCCCGCGGGTCGACGGCGTCACCTACATGTGCGTCGGTTCCGGCGGCCGCCCGCGTTACCCGTTCCGTCCCGCGCCGAGCGCGACGGCTCCGGCGCCGAGCGGGGTCACCCCGACCGGGCCGCAGGCCCTGCCCGAGGGGCAGCGCTACCGCGGCTACCAGCCGCCCGGTGGCGCGAACACGACGGAGAACAACACCGAGAACGTGGTGAACGGCTACGTGTGGTCGAAGGCCGGCACCGCGGTCAACTCCTCGGGGTACCCGTCGGGTACCAAGGTCCCGGAGACCGTCGAGTGGTCGCAGGTGCGCTACGACGACTACGCCTTCATCGCCGTCGACGTCGTGCCGGCCAAGCAGGGTCGTCCGACCACCTTCACCATTCGGACGCTGGCCGACGCCCTGCCCGGCAGCAACGAGCAGCTGACCGAGATCGACAAGATCACGCTGCGCCGCACGGCGGGCGAGAACCGCATCACCGGCCGAGGCCGGCCGTGACCTGACGCGCGCCGGTCAGGCCGGCTGGCCGAGCGTGTGCAGGCCGGCCGCGACCCGTCGGGCGCAGACGGCGAGGCTGACGTCGAGCCGCTGCGCGGCTTCGGAGATCAACAGACCGTCGCGGTAGACGAGGCGCACCGCCTGCATCTGCTCGTCCGGCAGGAGATCGAGGTGCGCGTGGCCGACACCGGCATCGGCATCCCGCCGCGC
>CAZZZE010000194.1:0-5368 GCA_964658365.1 uncultured Jatrophihabitantaceae bacterium | reverse complement strand
GACCGTGACGGTGACCGGCGCGCCGGGATCGGCCTTGGCGAGCCCGCCCGTCGCTGCAACCGTGACCACGGCCGGCAGCGCGGCCGCCGACGACGACGCGGCGCTCGAGTGGCCGGCCGACGACGCCGTGTCGGTCGCCGCCGTCGACGTGGCGTCGGGACGGTTGCTGTCGCCCGAGGTGCAGGAGGAGAGGGTCACCAGTGCGACCAGCGCTACCCCGACAGCGGCTGCTGCGCGCTGACCAGTACTACCGACCCGATGCATCCAAATCCTCCGTACGCGCTGCGACGACCTCGGTGTGTCCCAGTGTCTACCGACCGGCCGACAACACCGCCGTGTCGTCCTGACGATCGGCTCTCATTTCCGAGGACACGCCCGGCCGAGCCTCGCATGCCTGGCTGAGGCCAATCCGGCACCGATCGTCCTGGTTCGACGACGTGACGCGGCGGGTAGCCGCCATTGTGCCCGACCGGGGGCGGTTGCGCCGAATGCGCGCAGCGCACCGACCTGA
Organism: uncultured Jatrophihabitantaceae bacterium; assembly: GCA_964658365.1. Taxonomy (GTDB): domain Bacteria; phylum Actinomycetota; class Actinomycetes; order Mycobacteriales; family Jatrophihabitantaceae; genus Jatrophihabitans. The sequence goes on along the minus strand of CAZZZE010000194.1, from coordinate 4,857 downwards.
TCGTCAGCTGACCACCGGCACCGTGAACGTCTGCCCGCTACCGCTCGCCACCGTGACCGCTGTGGGCACGAGCCCACCGCGGTAGTTGACGTCGCCGCCGGCGAGCACAACCTGGATGCGGTGGCCCGGCGCGAACCGGTGGGCGATCGCCGGCAGCGTGACGCGCAGCGGCGCGCCTGGGTCGGCCACCCGCACCGGGGCGACCAGGCCCTTGATCAACGAGGCCGTGCCGTCCGTGCCGACGTCGTAGATCTTGGCGAACAGCACCACCTGCCCGCCCGGTCCGGCCGCCGAGGTGGCGGAGGCGGTCGGCGCCTGGATGCGGACGTTCAGCACGGGCGAGCCGACGACGTCGGTGTTCGCGGTGAGCGCCGGCGTGCGCCAGGACGCGAACGTTCCGGGCAGGTTGGTGTCCGGCACGGCGGGCAGCACGCCGCCGGGGATCTCGCCGCCGACGGCGTCCAGATCCGCAGCCGACGTCGGGACGCCCGCCCCGGTGGTCGTGAAGCTCTGCGAGCCGGCCTGGACGGCCGACGTCGACGCCGCGAGCGCGGCGTCACCCGACAGATAGTACGTGCGCGGGTGGCCGACCGGATAGGTGGCCGCCTGCGCGAAGGTGCCTGTCCAGTCTTGGTAGTAGGCGAACGCCGAGCCGGTGCTCACCGAACCGCCCTTGAGGTAGTGGTCGAACCAGGCCTGGATGCGGCCGTCCTCGTAGGCTTTGCCGGCCGCCGACGGGGTGCCGCCGGAGTGCCCCTGCTCGCGCCAGAGCATGGCTACCGGCGTGCCCTGCTTACGCAGCGCGGTGTAGGTGGCGACGGCCTCGTTGAGGTTGAACAAGGTGTCGGTCTGGCCCTGGTCGAGCAGCACCGGGACCCGGATGCGCGAGAGGTAACGGGACACCGACGCGTGCCGCAGGGACGCGACGTCGCTGGGCTGGAAGTAGCCGGTGCTGCCGCCGGTCAGCAGGGCGGTGCAGACGAAGTCGGCGAAGTTCGGGCAGCCCTCCAGCCGGTACGGGTCGGACTGCGCGTACTGGACGCCGTCCAGGACCCCGACCGACGAGAACAGCAGCCCCCACGTCAGCTTGACCGCGCCGGGGTCGGCCACGGTGACCGAGCCCGGCGCCGTCGCGTTGTTCGGACCGAGCGAGTACGACAGGTCGTTCCAGGTGATCTGCGGGTTCAGGGCGTCGATGCGTGCGTCGACGGACGCGGCCGCGAACTGCACCTCTCCCCCGTAGCTGCCGCCCCACATGCCGACCCGCGGGTCGTACGTCTGCGCCTTGCCGGCGTGGTCCTTGGCGTCGTGGACGACGGCGGTCAGTCTGGGAGCGGGTGTCGTGTGCTGGGCGTCGGTGAACGCGATCCCGGGGGCGCCGCCGAGGTAGCTGACGAGTTGGCTGGCGGCCTGACCGTCGTAGTCCGGGTCGTCGAGGGTGATCTTGCAGCCTGAGCCACCAAAACCGAGCCCGCCGTAGGACAGCACCGCGTAACCCTTGGCCGCCTCCTGCTCGGCGAACGGTGCCTGGTCGGCGGCCGAGCCGCCGAAGCCATTGGTGGTGAGGATCGCCGGCACGCGGTGGGTCTCCGACGCAGCCGAGGGAAGATAGACGTCGCCGACGACGTCGCACGCCTGGTCGTGTCCGGGGCCGACCGTCACGGCGAAGTGCAGCGAGGTGACCGTATAGCTGGCGGCCGTGGCGCCCGCGGCGGGCGCTCCGGCCAGAGAACCGGCGAGTGAACCGGCCAGCGATCCGGCCAGGGCCAGGGCGACAACGGACGTGGTCAGCGTGCGGCGGGGCAGCGGCATGGACTCTCCAATGAGTGTGCTTGCCAGGCACAACGAGCCAGGGTGCATCTGGTTACCTGCCGGTAGCTTCGGGGGTGCGCCACACTGGAGCAGTGATTGCGCTGCGCCTCGCCCTGGCCCAGGTGAACTACACCGTCGGCGATCTCGACGGCAACGCCCGGACCGTCGTCACCCGCACGGCCGAGGCCGCCGCCGCCGGGGCCCACGTCGTGCTCTTCCCCGAGATGATGCTGACCGGCTACCCGGTCGAGGACCTCGTCCTGCGCCCGGGCTTCCGCGCCGCCTCCCGCGCCGCGCTCGACACGCTCGCCATCTCCCTCGCCGACGCCGGGCTCGGCCGGACGGCCGTCGTGGTCGGTTACGTCGACGACGACGGCTCCCCGCGCAACGCATCGGCCTTCCTGCTCGGCGGCGAGGTGGTGGGGCGCTACTACAAGCACCACCTGCCCAACTACGGCGTCTTCGACGAGCGCCGCTACTTCGTCCCGGGCACGTCGCTGACCGTGGTGCGCCACCTCGGCGTCGACATCGCGCTGACGGTCTGCGAGGACGTGTGGCAGGACGGCGGCCCGTTCACGGTCGCCGGCCGGGCCGGCGTCGGCCTCGTGCTGAACATCAACTCCTCGCCCTACGAGCGCAACAAGGACGACCTGCGGCTGCCGCTGCTGGAGCGGCGCGCCGCCGAGGCGGGCGCCCCGATCGCCTACGTCAACTCGGTCGCCGGGCAGGACGAGCTGGTGTTCGACGGCGACTCCATGGTGGTGGCCGCCGACGGCTCGCTGATCACCCGCGTGCCGCAATTCGTCGAGGGCGTGTTCCTCGTCGACGTGCCGGTGGCCGAGGCGCCCGACGACCCGGCCGAGGTCACCGGCGAGGTCCTCACCGTCACCCGGGTCGCGACATCGGTCCCGGCGCCACCGCCGAGCGACTGCGAGCCGGCGCCGGTGGCGCCCCGGATGTCCGACGAGGCCGAGGTGTGGCACGCCCTCGTCATCGGGCTGCGCGACTACGTGCGCAAGAACGGGTTCACCTCGGTCGTGCTGGGCGTCTCGGGCGGCATCGACTCCGCGGTCGTCGCGGCCATCGCCGCCGACGCAGTCGGCGGTGCGAACGTCCACGGCGTCTCGATGCCGAGCGCGTACTCGACCGAGCACTCGAAGAGCGATGCCGAGGACCTGATGGCCCGGCTCGGCGCGCACTTCCGGTCCGTGCCGATGAAGACGGTGATCGACGACTTCGTCGGCATGCTGTCGCTGACCGGCCTGGCCGAGGAGAACGTGCAGGCCCGCGTGCGAGGCACCACCCTGATGGCGCTGTCGAACACCGAGGGGCACCTGGTGCTCGCCACCGGCAACAAGAGCGAGCTGGCCGTCGGGTACGCCACCATCTACGACGCCGGCTCGATCGGCGGGTTCTCGCCGCTCAAGGACGTGCCCAAGACCCTGGTCTGGGCACTGGCCCGCTGGCGCAACGCCCACGCCGAAGCCCAGGGTGAGACGCCACCCATCCCGCCGAACTCGATCACCAAGCCGCCGTCGGCCGAGCTGCGACCCGATCAGCTCGACAGCGACTCGCTGCCCGACTACGACGTGCTCGACGCGATCCTGGCGCGTTACGTCGACCATGACCGTGGGGTCGGCGAGATCATCGCCGACGGGTTCGACGCCGAGCTCGTGCGCAAGGTGTCGCGCATGGTCGACACCGCGGAATGGAAGCGGCGGCAGTACCCGCCGGGCACGAAGATCAGCTACAAGGCTTTCGGCCGCGACCGCCGGCTGCCGATCACGAACCGGTGGCGCGAGAACGGCTGATTGCGGGGCGTGGAAGGATTCCTCGTGCGTCGCGCGTCACTCGGCAGAGACTTAACGGCCGGTACGTTGCACCATTGTTTCGTCCGCATGACACACCCGGGGACCGGACCACGGCCTCGAGGCACAGAATGAGGCGACCATGGCTGAGACTGCCCTCTACGGCGGCATCACCTCCCGGCGGATCACGATCCGCGACCTGCAGTTGGCCAAGCAGCGCGGCGAGCGCTGGCCGATGCTGACGGCGTACGACTACTCCACGGCCCGGGTGTTCGACGAGGCCGGCATCCCGGTGCTGCTCGTCGGCGACTCGGCCGCCAACGTCGTCTACGGCTACGACACCACCGTGCCGGTGAGCGTCGACGAATTGCTGCCGCTGGTCCGCGGCGTCGTCCGCGGCACCTCGCGGGCGCTCGTCGTCGCTGACCTGCCCTTCGGCTCCTACCAGGCCTCGCGCACCCAGGCCCTCGAGACCGCCGCCCGGTTCATGAAGGAGGGCGGCGCACAGGCTGTGAAGCTCGAGGGTGGCCAGCGCGTCGCCCCGCAGGTCGAGGCGCTCGTCTCGGCCGGCATCCCGGTCATGGCGCACATCGGCCTGACTCCTCAGTCGGTCAACGCCTTCGGCGGCTACCGGGTCCAGGGTCGCGGCGACGAGGGCGCCCACCGCCTCCTGCAGGACGCCAAGGCCCTGCAGCACGCCGGTGCCTTCGCGGTCGTCATGGAGGTCGTGCCGTCCGAGGTCGCGGCGCAGGTGACCGCCACCCTCGACATCCCGACCGTCGGCATCGGTGCCGGCCCCTCGTGCGACGCACAGGTGCTGGTCTGGCAGGACATGGCAGGGCTGCGCAGTGGCAAGCCGGCCAAGTTCGTCAAGGAGTTCGCCCACGTCGGCGCGGTGCTGCACGACGCGGCCACCGCGTTCAGCAACGAGGTCCGCAGCGGCAGCTACCCCGCACCGGAGCACGAGTACCGCTGAGCTGCGGCAGCTCTAACGGATTCTACCGCTCGGGCTCGGACAAGCGCCCGGCTCGGGCGCACCGTACTCGAAGGTATGTCACGGGACTGACCCGAGTCGGATCGGTGCCGCCGTTGGGTCGGGGTAGCGACGTTGACGTTACGTGGCCTCGACGCGACGTCGCCGGGGACCTCCAGCTCCGACCGCGTCGCGGCGAAGCCGGGAGGTACCCCGGCGAGTCGATGGGTCAGCGGGCGGTCTTCTTCGCCGCCGCCTTCTTCG
>CAZZZE010000193.1:0-5391 GCA_964658365.1 uncultured Jatrophihabitantaceae bacterium | reverse complement strand
GGTCGGTGCCGCGCTGCCGCGCGCTGCCCAGTGCCAGGCCGTAGTGGCTGCCGTAGACGAAGCGGCCCAGTGCGTCGCCGATCTGCGTCCCGGCCTTGCACTCGAGCGAGCGGCGGCCCGCGGTGTCGCCGTCCGCCACCTTCCGCAGCCAGGTCTGCGCCGCAGTCCGCGGGCCGCTCCCGGCCGACGAGGTGTGCACGAGAAGGCTGGTCAACGTGATCGCCAGAGCCACCAGCACGACGACGACGGCCAACCCGATGAGCGCCTGCCGGCGGGTGCGGCGATCGTCAGCGCCGCCGTCATCGCCGTGGTCATCGCCGTCGTCGACACCGCCGAGGAAGTATTCGTCCTCGGGATCCGGGTGCACCCGACGATTGTGGCCGATCAGCCGTCGGCGCGACGTCGGTGCAGGCTGAACCGCTCGCACACGGTCAGGTCGCCGTGCGGCTTGTTCACGTTGTAGTAGGTCACGTGGATGCTGGTCCGCCCGCCGCGGCGGGTGCCCGGGTCGACGGTGAACGCCGCGAAGCCGTAGGGGTGCTCGAGGTCGCGCACGGCACTCCACACCGCCTTCTCGCGCACGTAGGTCGCCGGACGCCGGTTGGTGGTGGGGTCGCGCGTCGCCGCCACCGCGGTGATCACCTTGCCGGTGCCGTCGGTGAAGAAGCTCTGGTTGGTCGTGCCGGACACCCCGCCGCCGCCCAGGATCATGTGCACGGTGCCGTGCTCGGCGTCGATGTCGTCCGTCGCGCCCGACACCGGGTTCGGCGTCAGCGTCTCCGACCCCGCCACCACGCCGTGCACGGCGAGCGAGCGTTCGTAGTCGTGCTCGTGCCCGCACAGCACGAGGTCCACGCCGTACTCGTCGAACAGTGGCCCGTAGGCCTCCCGCAGGCCGAGGTCGGCGCCGTTGGCGTTCGAGCTGCTGATCATCACCTGGTGCATGCAGACGACGATCCAGTCGACGTCGCGCGAGGCGCGGGCGCGGGCGAGGTCCTTCTTCAGCCACGCGAGCTGCCGGCCGCCGGAGTATCCGTGGACGTAGTAGTCGCCGCCGTCCTGCAGCGCGATGTCGTCGTTCTGCAGCGACACGACGTGCACCGACCCGACGTCGAAGGAGTACCAGAGGCCGGCCAGCTCCGGGTCGGTCTCGGTCGACGGCACCTGGAAATAGGCCTGGTAGGCGCCCAGGCCGATCGGGCCGTTCTGCTTCTCGATCTCGTGGTTGCCGGCGGCCGGCATCCACGGGCGGAACCGCGCTGAGCGGGTGTTGTTGGTGAAGAAGTTGTTCCAGGTGCGCACCCGGTCGACGTCGAGGTTGGCGTAGCAGAGGTCGCCGTTCATCAGGTGGAACAGCGGCGCCACCGTCTCCAGGCCGGTGACGATGTCCTTGGTGGCGGGCGTGGAGTTCGCGTCGAGGGCGGCGACGCCGGCGGCGTTCCAGGTCACCTGCGGCGCCGACTGGTCACCGAAGCTGGTGAAGGTGAACGGCGCCCGCCGCGACGGCGCCGTGCGGAACGTGCCTGCGTCTGGTGTCGCGCCCCGGTGCTGCACCGCGTAGAGGTACTCGGTGTCGGGGCGCAGGCCGCTGATCGTGGCGTGGTGGACATAGACGGTGCGCCCGGACGTCCCGTCGACGTAGGTGCGTGTCTCGGCGTCGGCGGTGGCGCCGTACCCGCCGTCGAGGGTGCCGTAGACGACGCGCGGCGCGCTGACGGTGCCGTCGGTGATCCAGCTGGCCACCATCTGCCGCGCCGGGTCGCGGCCGAACGTCAGGTGCAGACCCTGCACCGGCGGGACCCCGCCGCGGCCGACCACCGGGGCGCCCTTCGAGTGCGAGGCCGGCGCGGCGTCGGCGGTCGAGGTGCCGATGAGGGCGGCGCCGGCGACACCGGCGCCGCCCGCACCGAGCAGGCCGAGGGCGCGGCGGCGGCTGACTGCGGGAGTGGCTTCGTCCATGGCCACAACCTAGGAAGCCCGTCCGGCATCCGGGTGAACGCCACATGGCCGCCGGACGGCGGCACCGGTCCCGCCCGGGTTGGCCCGGTCGGGTTAACTGGACGCATGCCTCCCGGTGCCCCACGGCGCGGCCCTGCCGGCCAGCGTCCAGCCCAGCCCAGTCCTGCGGCCGTCGCCGCGATGTCCGGTGCCGTCGACCTCGCCGCGCTCAAGGCCCGCAACGAGGCGGCCGCGCGGGCGGCCGAGGCGCCGCCGCCCGCCGCGGGCACGGCGGTCATCGACGTCGACGAGGCCGGTTTCCAGGCCGAGGTCCTTGACCGCTCGTTCCAGGTGCCGGTGCTGCTCGACCTGTGGGCCGAGTGGTGCCAGCCCTGCAAGCAGCTCTCGCCCATCCTCGAGAAGCTGGCCGCCGAGGCCAACGGTGCATGGGTGCTCGCCAAGATCGACGTCGACGCCAACCAGCGCATCGCGCAGGCGCTGCAGGTGCAGAGCATCCCCACCGTCTTCGCGGTCATCAGCGGCCAGCTGGTGCCCGGGTTCCAGGGCGCGCTGCCCGAGGTGCAGATCCGCGAGTTCCTCGACGCGGTCCTCAAGGCCGGCCAGGAGGCCGGGCTGACCGGCGCGCCGGCCGCCCCGCAGCCGCAGGACGAGCAGGCCGCCCCGGCGCCCGAACCCGAGGACCCGCGCTTCACCGCGGCCGAGGACGCGCTCGAGGCCGGTGACTACGACCTCGCCATCGAGCGCTACCAGGCGATCCTCGACCAGGAGCCGGCCAACAGCGACGCCGCGCTCGCGCTCGGCCAGGTACGCCTGATGCAGCGGCTCGAGAACGTCGACCCGCAGGCCACGGCCAGGGCCGACGCCGCGCCCGACGACCTCGAGCTGCAGCTGAGCGCCGCCGACCTCTCGCTCGCGGCCAACGACGTCCAGGCCGCACTCGACCGCCTGCTTCAGGCGGTCGTGCGCTTCGGCGGCGACGAGCGCGACCGCGCCCGGCAGCGGCTGCTCGACTTCTTCGACCTGCTCGGCCCCGAAGACCCGCGGGTCCCGCCCGCGCGCCGCCAGCTCACCCGCGCCCTGTTCTGACCGCCGCTCAGACGGGGTTCGCGGCCGACGCCCCGTCGGCAGCGGCGTAGCGGAACCACACGGTGCCCAGCGGCGGCACCCGCAGCCGCGCCGAGGCGGGCTGCCCGTGCCAGATCTCGTCCACCGCGTCGACGCCGCCGAAGTTGCCGACCCCCGAACCGAAGTAGGCGTCGGCGTCGGTGTTGACGATCTCGTCCCAGCGACCGGCGAACGGCAGGCCGAGCCGGTACTGCTCGTGCGGGACGGAGGAGAAGTTCGAGACGCAGGCCAGTACCGAGCCGTCGTCGCCGAAGCGCAGGAACGAGTACACGTTGCCCTTGGCGTCGTTGGCGTCGATCCAGTGGAACCCGTTGTCGGACGTGTCGCGCGACCACAGCGCACCGGTGTCGGCGTAGGCACGGTTGAGGTCGGTGATCAGCCGCAGGATGCCACGATGGCCGGGGTCGTCGGTGAGCTCCCAGTCCAGCGAGCGCGCCTCGGACCACTCACGCGCCTGGCCGAACTCCTGGCCCATGAACAGCAGCTGCTTGCCCGGGTGCGCCCACATGTAGGCATACATCGCCCGCAGGGTCGCCAGCTGCTGCCAGCGGTCGCCGGGGATCTTGTTGATCAGCGACCCCTTGCCGTGCACGACCTCGTCGTGCGACAGCGGCATGACGAAGTTCTCGGTGTAGGCGTACATCATCGAGAACGTCAGCTCGTTGTGGTGGTACTGCCGGTAGATCGGCTCGTGCGACAGGTAGCTCAGGGTGTCGTGCATCCAGCCCATGTCCCACTTGAACCCGAAGCCGAGACCGCCCAGGTGGGTGGGTCGGGTGACGCCCGGCCAGGACGTCGACTCCTCGGCGATGGTGATCGCGCCGGGCACCCGCTTGTAGACGGTGGCGTTCATCTCCTGCAGGAAGCCGACCGCCTCGAGGTTCTCGCGGCCGCCGAACTTGTTCGGCGTCCAGCCGCCCTCGGGGCGCGAGTAGTCCAGGTAGAGCATCGAGGCGACGGCGTCGACACGCAGGCCGTCGATGTGGAACTCCTCGAGCCAGTACAGCGCGTTGGCGACGAGGAAGTTGCGGACCTCGCTGCGGCCGAAGTCGAAGACGTACGTGCCCCAGTCCAACTGCTCGCCGCGCCGCGGGTCGCCGTGCTCGTAGAGCGGGGTGCCGTCGAAGCGACCGAGCGCGAACGCGTCCTTGGGGAAGTGCGCCGGCACCCAGTCGACGATCACGCCGACGCCGGCGCGGTGCAGGGCGTCGACGAGGAAGCGGAACTCGTCGGGATTGCCGAAGCGCGCCGACGGTGCGTAGTACGACGACACCTGATAGCCCCACGAGCCGCCGAAGGGGTGCTCGGCGACGGGCAGGAACTCGACGTGGGTGAACCCCGTCTCGACGACGTAGTCGACCAGCTGCTGCGCGAGCTCGCGGTAGGACAGCCCCATCCGCCACGAGCCGAGGTGCACCTCGTAGACCGACATCGGCGCCTTGTGCCATTGCGTCGCGGCGCGGCGGGCGAGCCACTCGTCGTCGGACCACGTGTAGTCGCTGGTATGCACCACCGACGCGGTGGCCGGCGGGACCTCGGTGGCGAAGGCCATCGGATCGGCCTTGTAGCGCCACTCGCCGTCCTGGCCGAGGATCTGGAACTTGTACGCCGCGCCGTCGCCGACCTCGGGGACGAAAAGCTCCCAGACGCCGCTGGAGCCGAGCGAGCGCATGGGCAGGCTCGTGCCGGACCAGAAGGTGAAGTCACCCATGACCCGTACGCCCTGCGCGTTGGGCGCCCACACCGCGAACGAGGTGCCGGCTACGGAACCGCCGGGCGTGTCGTAGCTGCGCACATGCGCGCCCAACACAGTCCAGAGGTTCTCGTGGCGACCCTCGCCGATGAGGTAGAGGTCCATCTCGCCGAGGGTGGGCAGCCAGCGGTACGGGTCGTCGACGGTGAAGCTCTGGCCGTCGGGGTAGGTGACCTCGACCCGGTAGTCCGAGGGCGGTCCGTCGAGCACCGCCTCGAACACCCCGCCGCCGTGGATCTGGGTCATCTCGTGGCGCCGGCCGGCCATGAGGACGGCGGCGCTGGTCGCGTCCGGGCGCAGGGTGCGCACGATCGTCCGCTCGCCGGCCGGGTGCGTGCCCAGGATGCCGTGCGGGTTGTGGTGGGCACCACCGACCAGGCGGTCGAGTTCGTCGGCGCTGATCGCCGGCGCCGGTTTGGGGGTCGGCGTGGGTGTGGTCATGTCGTACCTCCGTCGGTGGCGATCCGCGTCAGCGACGCGAGCGGGATCGGCAACCAGGTCGGGCGGTTGCGGGCTTCGTACACGGCTTCGTAGACGGCCTTGTCGGCCTCGAA
>CAZZZE010000192.1:0-5431 GCA_964658365.1 uncultured Jatrophihabitantaceae bacterium | reverse complement strand
CCGTTGGTGGCGAGCACCACGGTCGGGAAGAAGCTGACGATCACCGAGATCACCAGCACGACGGTCAGACCGCGGCCGACGACGAGCACGATGATCGGGCTGAAAGCCTGCAGCGGCACCGATTGCAGGATGAGCGCGGCCGGCAGGATCGCCGACTCGACGGTGCGGTTGGACACGCACAGCATCGCCATGACGAGCCCGAACGCCAGGCCGAGCATGATCCCGAGCGCCGCGCCCGGCACGGTCTCGCGCAGGGCGTGGAACACCGTCGAGCGACCGTCGTCCGTCGTGCCCGCCGAGGTGAAGAACTGCCAGACCTGGCGCGGACCCTTGGCGAAGTAACTGTCCAGGCCGGTGACGTCGATCGTCGCCTGCCAGAGCGCGAGCGTGACCGCCACCGGCACGACGACGCTGCGCAGCAGCCACACGACCGGCCCACGGCCGGCCGCAGGCGCGATCGCGTCGTCGCTCGGGCCGAGCGAGCCCGCGGGCGGCAGCCAGCGCCGCGCCAGCAGGCCGACAAGCAGGTACCCCGCAGCGCCGAGCACCGTGACCATCAGCCCGGCGCCGAACGTGCGGGCCGGCAGGTATTGACGCAGCGACTGCAGCATGAAGATGCCCAGCCCCTGGTCGCCGCCGATGTATTCCCCGATCGTCGCGCCGAGGATCGCTCCCGGCACGGCGACCTGCAGCCCGGCGAACATCAACGGCAGCGCGGCTCGCACCCGCACCTTGGCGAATTGCGCTCCGGCGCCGCCGCCGAACGCGCGCACCATCAGCAGGCTGTCACGATCGGCGCAGCGCAGCCCGGCGCTGGTGCCTACCAGCATGGGCAGGAACGCGGAGATCGCCGCGACGCCGACCTTCGCTGCGTTCGGCGAGAACGCGATGGCCAGCAGTGGCGCCCAGATGAGCACCGGGACGCAGATGAGCACCACGACCGGCCCCCGCAGCACTGTGGCGGTGAGGCGCGAGAAGTCGAACGCGACCCCGAGGACCACCCCGGCGACAGCGCCGTACAGCAGGCCACGGGCCGCTTCGGACAGCGTGGCTTCGAGGTTTGCCGGGTAGAGGTGCCGGTCGTCCCACAGCGTGCGCAGCGTCGCCCAGGGCGTGGGTATCGCACCGTGTCCTGCGACGTCGGTGGCGCCGAGCAACCACCACAGGACCAGCCCGGCAAGGGCCATGACGGCGGGCCCGCGCCAGGCACGCGGCGTGCGGACGCCGGCGTCGGCCTTGGCCAGCACCGGCCCCCCCGACGCCGGCCCGGTGACCGTGTCCTCAGTCGTTGCGGTCATTCGGCAACGTGCGCATCCGGGTCGAACTCGCCCATCAACGCCTCCGAGATCTGGTCGGTGAGACGGTGGAACTCGGGCGTGCGAATGATGTCGACGGTCCGGTCGGCGGGCAGCGGTGAGTCGATGATCCGGGCGATGCGTCCCGGCCGTCCGCACAGCACGACGATGGTGTCGGCGAGGAACGCCGCCTCGTTGACCGAGTGGGTGACCAGCACCGTGGTCGGGGTCCGCTCGGACCACAGCCTGCGCAACTCGACGTTCAGCCGTTGCCGGATGAGTTCATCCAGCGCCCCGAAGGGCTCGTCGAGCAGCAGGACGTCGGGGTCGAGCACCAGGGCCCGGGCGATGGCGACACGCTGGCGCATACCACCGGACAGCTGGGCGGGCTTGGCGCGCTCGAAGCCGTGCAACCCGACGAGCTCGATGAGCTCACGCACCCGCTCGGGGTCGCGGCGGTGCGCGAGCTCCAGGGGAAGGGCGATGTTGTCGGTGACAGTGCGCCAGGGCAGCAGCGCGGGGTCCTGGAACGCCAGGCCCAGCTGCCCCTTCTTGCGCGCCGTCGCCGGGTCGGCCCCGTGCACCTGGACGCGTCCGGCGCTGACGCTCTCCAGGTCGGCGAGGATGCGCAGGATGGTCGATTTGCCACAGCCGGACGGGCCGAGCAGCGCGGTGAAGCTGCCCTGCTCGGTGCGGAAGCTGACGTCCTCCAGCGCGGTGTAGCGCTCCTTGCCCAGCCGATAGCTCTTCGTCAGGTTCTCGACCAGCACACCGCCACCGCCAATCGCCGCCGAAGCCGGTGGCGGAGCGTTCAGCTCGACACGAGGCATGGGTGCGGTGGCGGCGTCACGGGCCATCGATCGTCGACTTCCCGGCGTAGGCGGTAGTCAGGATGGAGGTGTCGAATCCCTTGGCGTCGGCCTTGATGCCAAGCGACTCGATGGTCTTGAGGTTGGCGGTGATGTCGGCGTCGTCCATCCAGAACAACCCGTGCGCCTTCGTGGTGGCGGTCGAGATCAGCGGCAGCTGGGACTTCGCCTGGCTGGTCTGCCCGGCCTTGGTGAGCCCTTGGCTCTTGCCGAACTCGTTGACCACGAGGTCGACGCCGTACGACGGATCGGCGTTGTTGTCCTGCCATCCACGAATGGTGGCACGAAGCCAGCGCGCCAGGTCTTCCGGCCGCTCCTTGAGCACCGTCTCGGTGGTGAAACAGCAGTCGTTGTAGACGGCGTAGCCGAAGTCGGCGAACAGGAAGGACGTGGTCGCGACGTTCTTGGCATCGAGCAGCGGCACGGTGGAGGTCACGAAGGTCATGCCGGCGTCGATCGTCTTGTTGATCAGCGGGCCGGCGTCGCCCTGGTAGGGCACGAAGGTGACGCTGGATGGCTTGATCCCGTTGCTCGTGAGGAACTGCTTCATGGTGGTCTCGAGGCTGGTCGGGACGCCGACCTTCTTGCCCACCAGGGACTGCGGGGTGGTGAACGGCTTGCCGGCAAGCGAGACCACGCCGAGCGGGTTCTTCTGGAACTGCGCCGCGAACATGACCAGCGGCGCACCCTTCTGACGGGCCTGCATGATGACGTCGGCCGAGTCGATGCCCACCAGCGCTTTCCCGGCAGCCACCGTCGCCTCGATGGCCACCGACGGGCCGCCGTCGATGTTCGTCTCGTCGACCTTGCTGGCGGTGTAGTAGCCCTTCTTCGATGCGACGTAGTAACCCGCGTACTCGACGCTCGGCAGGTAGCTCAGCTGCAGCGAGACCTTCGCTGCAGCGCTGCTGCCCGACGACTTCGAGGACGAACCTGACCCGCTGGACGAGCTGCCGCACGCAGCCAGCAGGCCGGCGGCGGCCGGCAGCGTGGCGAGTCCGGCGCCCAACAAAGCACCTCTTGACAGGAAAGCCCTGCGGCTCCAGTCGACGTCAGCACTAGGCATGATCAGCTCCGTTCGGTGTCGGCGCGCGGCGATCCGGCGCCTAGGTTGAGGGCGTCGACGGCGTTGTCGGAAAGCGGGCCGTCCGGGGCGTGCTCGGCGGTCATGAACTTCACGAGTTCACGGCGCCACACCTCGGAGGCCTTGTCGGAACGGACACTGACCAACGTCCCGGACTCCAGTGGGAGCGGGCCGTCGAGCAGCTCGAGCATCTGGCGATCCTCGTTGTCGATCTTGAGCTCGAAGGCGACGATCTCGTCCTCCGGCTCGTCGTCGTTGCGCCACATCACGAACGTGAACGCCGAGTTGCAGTCATCGACCGGCGTGCTGATGATCATGAGGATCTGGCGCATGCCGTTGCGGAACTCCATCGTGCCGCGCACGGTGAAGGGCAGGCAGAAACCGGTCGACAGGCGCACGGTCGTCGTGTCGCCTTCGTCGCCGTTCATCGCGTGCGCCTCTTCGGGATTGGCGATGTGCGAGTCGTAGCGGTAGCCGGTGAAGCAGTCGTCCAGCGTCTCGACGTCGAAGCGCGGGACCTCGGGGTCGATCCCCTCGCCGATGCTCGTCGCGTGCACGAAGGCGAAGTGGGCGATGTCCATGAAGTTGTCGACCATGCGCGTGGTCGAAGCCCGCCACTGCTGCATCGGGGTGTTGAAGCGGCGGAACGCCGGGTCGGCGTCCTCGGGGACAATGGGGAAAGCGGTGCGAGGTGCGCCCGACGGGCACATCCACACCAGGCCGTACGCCTCCCGCACGGCACACGTGGTGAGGTGGCTGCGCGCCGGGACCCGTGTGGGGTCGGCGGCGGACGGGATCGACAGACATTGCCCCGCGGTGTCGAACGACCAGCCGTGGTAAGGACAGCTGAGCAGCCCGTCCTTGACGCTGCCGGCTGACAGCGGCGCCTCACGGTGCGGGCACCTGTCGGGCGCAGCGGCAAGCTCTCCGCCGGCGCCGCGCCACACCACGAATCGGGCACCGAGCAGCGTGACGGCCAGCGGCTGGTCGCCGACATCGCCGACCAGCGCGACCGCGTACCAGCCCGAACGGAGGTTCATGTTGTCGGTGAGGGCCAGGGTGGTCGCCATGGGCTCACTACATCACGCGGAGCCAGGGCCGAGGCCGCGCACATCTCAGAATGCGAGCAGGCGCCGAGGAGGCGGGACCTGCGTTCTCTACCGTGGGCGTCGGCGCGCACCGCTTGGACGCGCGCGTCCCGACCCGTCCGACGAGGAGCACCGACACGTGACCGCACTGTCCACCACAGTCATCGAAGCACGATCGAGCCGCTTCTTCCGCGTACGGTCAGGGCAGGCGCTGACGCTGGTCGATCTGGAGGGCGCGCAGGTCGCCGACGTCTGCTTCGTGCTCGCCGACGACTACGAGGAGGGCCTGTCCGGGATCGCGACCACGCAGATGAACGGCTCCGTCGCGCTCACTGCCGGCCACCGCCTGCTCACCGGCCGCAACCGGGTCGCCTTCGTCATCGAGGACGACACCGCAGGCCCGCACGACGTCCTGATGGGTGCGTGCAGCGCGAATTCCTACCTCGAGCGGTACGGCGCGGCGAACCACCCCAACTGTCAGGACCTGCTCACCGCGGCGTTCGCCGAGGCTGGGGTGCAGCGGATCGTGTGCGACACGTTCAACGCGTTCATGAACGTCCCGGTGGCGCCCGACGGCGGGCTCTCGGTGCAGCTCCCCCGGTCTGTCGCGGGCGACCACGTGACCCTGCGGGCCGAGCTGGATCTCATCGTGGCCGTCAGCGCCTGCCCGGCGGATCTGAGCCCGTGCAACGGGTTCAACCCCACCGCCATCGGGATCTCCTGCTCGTGACCGGCCCGCAGCGCGTGGCCGAGCGGGCGGCATCGCTGACCCCGTTCCCGGCTCGGGTGACCGCTGCCGACGAGGTGGCCCTGGGCGTCATGCGGCTGCGACTCGAATCGCTGGACGGCACTGCCCTGCCGTCCTGGACGCCTGGCGCGCACATCGACGTCGTCCTGCCCGACGGGCTGATCCGGCAGTACTCGCTGTGCGGCGACCCCGAGGACCTCTCCCACTACGAGATCGCCGTGCTGCTCGAGCCCGAGTCGCGGGGCGGCTCGCGCCAGCTGCACGACCCGGGCGTGCGCGGCACGGTGCTCGACGTCCGCGGGCCGCGCAACCACTTCCGCCTCGCCGACTCGCCCGGCTACGTGTTC
>CAZZZE010000191.1:0-5477 GCA_964658365.1 uncultured Jatrophihabitantaceae bacterium | reverse complement strand
AACACCGAGCTGACGCAGCAGATCCACGTCCTGACCCAGGAGCTGCACCGCCAGCTCTGCCGACCGCCCGCCCCCCAGCAGTGACGGTGCCGGGTCAGGTCCAGGCGAGGCCTTCGGGCCCGGCGTCGTCGGCGAGGACCGCTCCCTCGATCAGGCCGTACGGGCGGTCGGCGGCGTAGTAGACCTCGTTGTCGTTCGGCAGGCCGAACGGCTCGAGCTCGACCAGGAAGTGGTGCTTGTTGGGCATCGCGAGGCGCACCTCGCAGATGTCCGGGATGCTCTCGATGATGCGCGTGCCGATCGCGTACAAGGTCTGCTGCAGCGAGTAGCTGTAGGTCTCGGCGAAGGTCGACAGCAGCGCCGCCTTCGCCTCGGCGAACGCGTCTGCCCAATCGACGTCGGTGCTCCGGTACCGCCAGGCGGCCTCGACGGAGGTGGCCAGCATGCGGTCGGTGGTCTCGGCCAGCGTCGTGTACCGGTCGCGCGGGAAGCCGTGGAACTCGCTGTTCGTCGTGTTCAGCACGACGAGGTCGCGCAGGCCCGACACGACCGTGATCCCGTCCGTCTCGTCGTGCACGACGGTCGTCGTGCGCACGCAGTCGCCGCTGCGGTGGAAGGAACTGGGCTGGCTGTCGATGCGCGTCCAGCCGTACTGCTCGACGGCCACCCGAGCTCGAGTGATCGGCTGCTGCGTGCTGACGAAATGCGCGGCCAGCTCGAGCCCCAGTCGCTCGGGTTCCACGTGCCCGAGCTTCTGGCTGAAGGCGTAGACGGTGTTCTTCTGCGTGTCGGTGGCCAGCACGTTGGCGTTGTCACCGGTCAGGTAGCAACCGGCCACGTCGCCGGACAGGCTGCTCGAGACGTTGCGATCGGTGACGATGTCGCCGAGGGCACCGCCGCCCAGCGGGACCCCGCGGGCCACGTGCACGACCCGGACCTCGGCCTTGCCGTAGCGGTTCGCTCCGAGCTGCACCATGCCATACCTCCTGGTATTGACGAGTTACGGGTTAAGCAGGGCCCAGAGCCGGTCGCGGCTCAGGGGCAGCGTGGTCGGCCGTACTCCGGTGGCGTCGCGGACGGCATTGGCCAGGGCTGGAGCGATCGGGTTGAACGGCGCTTCGCTCATCGGCTTGGCGCCGAGCGGGCCGAGCGGGTCGGACGTGTCGGCGAAGTAGACCTCGGTGTGCGGGACATCGGCCATGGTCGGCAGGTGGTACTCGCGCAGGGCAGCGGTGGTGACCCGTCCGCAGGGGTCGAGGTCGATGTGCTCGAACAGCGCGGCGCCGAGGGCCTGCGCGGTGCCGCCCTCGATTTGCCCGCGGCACTGCACCGGGTTGATCACCGTGCCGGCGTCGGCAGCCTGCACGCTCTGCAGGATGCGGATCTCGCCGGTGGCCGCGTGCACCGCCACCCGGAACCCGTGCACGGTGAAGCTCACCGAGCGCGGCGAGCCGTCGCTGACGCCCTCGGCCTCGAGCAGCCCGTCGGGAACAGGGTTCGCCCGCTGCAGCTCAGCGAGGATCGCGGCGGCGCGCAGCGTGGCCATTCCGGCGACGACGGTGCCGGTCGAGCCGTAGGCGCCGGTGTCGTGGGCCAGGGCGTCGGTGTCGGCGGCCACCAGCTCGATGTCGTCCACCGCGCAGCCCAGCGCGTGCGCGGCCAGTTGGCGATGCACGGTCGACGTGCCGTTGCCGAATTCCGACGTCCCGACGGTCAGCCGGTAGCCGCCCCCCTCGCGCTGCGCGATGATCGCGCGCCCGTGGTGACCGTTGGGCGGCACGGTGTCGAGCATGGTGATCGCGACCCCGCGCCCGAGCGCCCACCCCGGCCCGGCCGGCGCCGGCTCGCCGCGCCCGCTGGCCAGCGCCCCGCGCACCAGGTCCACGCACTGGTCGAGGCCGTAACTGGCGATCGAGACGTCGTCGGGCTCGTCGCTGATCGAGACGAGGTGATCGCCCGGACGCACCACGTTGGCCAGCCGGAAGGCGACGGGGTCGCGGCCGGCGCGCCGCGCGAGCTCGTCGACGGCGGACTCCAGGGCGAAGGCGATCTGCGAGAGCCCGTACCCGCGGAACGCGCCGGCCGGCACGGTGTGGGTGTAGACCGACCACGCGTCGATGCGCTTGTTCGCACACCGGTACAGCGACACCGCCTCGCCGCAGCTGTGGAACAGCACGCCGGCGGCGTGGTTGCCGTACGCGCCGGTGTTCGCGATCGTGCGCAGCCGGATGGCGGTCAGCGCACCGGCGGTGTCGGCGGCGACGGTCACAGTCACCGTCATCGGGTGGCGGGTGGTCGCGCCGACGAACTGCTCGGCGCGGGTGTACTCGAGCTGCACCGGACGGCCGAGACGCAGGACGGCCAGCAGCACGACGTCCTCGGTGATGAGCTCCTGCTTGCCGCCGAACCCGCCGCCCATACGTGCGGCGAACACCCGCAGATGCTCGCGCTCGAGACCGAAGATCCGGCACAGCGCATCGCGGGTCAGGAACGGCGTCTGGCTGCTGGTGCGCAGGTGTACGCGGCCGTCCTGCACCCAGCCGATCGTCGCGTGCGTCTCGAGGTGAGCGTGCTGGACGCGCTGGATCTCGAAGGTCTGCTCGTAGACGTGCGCGGCATCGTCGAGAGCGGCCTCGACGTCACCGACGTCGCCGTGCACCTCGGCTGCGACGTTGCGCGTGGCATCGGCGATGCGGTGCTCGGGGCCCTTCCCGCCGTGCACCAGCGGTGCGCCCGGCGCCAGCGCGGCCGCCGCGTCGAGCACCGCCGGCAGCACCTGGTAGTCGACGCGCACCAGCGCCACACCTCGCTCGGCCGCGGCCACCGACTCGGCGACCACCACCGCGACCCGCTGCCCGACGAAGCGCACGACGTCGTCGAGGACCACGGTGTCGGCCGCGTCGTCGAGCGGGTTCTCGTGCCGGGCCGTCGAGTACAGGACGTCCGGGACGTCGGCGGAGGTGAACACCGCGACCACCCCGGGCTGGGCGAGGGCGACGCTCGCGTCGACGGCCAGGACGCGGGCGTGGGCGTGCGGCGAGCGGACCAGCTTGAGGTGCAGGACGCCGGGCGTCTCGACGTCGAGGGTGAACGGCGCGCTGCCCCGGACCACCTGCGCGCTGGCCGGTGCGGGGTGGCCGCCGGTGGCCGGATCGACGCGGACCACGCCCGCAACGGCGTCGCGGATGGCGCCGTACCCGGTGCACCGGCACAGGCTGCCTTTCATGGCCCGCGGCAGGTCGGCGCGCTGGGCGTCGGTCAGCGCGGCCGCGGTCATGATCATCCCGGGCGTGCAGAAGCCGCACTGGAAGCCCTGCGCCGCCTCGAAGGCGGCCGGCACGTCGTCGCCCACCCCGTGGACGGTGGTGACGGCCCGGCCGGCCGCGCGCGCGGCGGGGTAGATGCAGCTGTGCACGGCGACCCCGTCGACGTGCACGGTGCACGCCCCGCAGTCGCCGGCGTCGCAGCCCTTCTTGACGCCGAAACGGCCCTGCTCGCGCAGCAGCGTGCGCAGGCACTGGCCGGGTCGCGGCTCCGCGTCGACCGGGCAGCCGTCGAGTTCGAACCTCACGACAGCTCCTCGACGACCTCGGCGACCATCCGGCGCGTCAGCGCTGCCCGCCACGCCGGGGCGCCGTGTACGTCGTCGTACCAGGCGGGCACGGCCGCCTCGACCGCCGCCACCGCGTCGTCGACCGTGGGCATGACCGTCACCTGCACCGGGCGCGGCGTCGCGGCGGTCACCGTGATCACCAGCTCGCCGCGGGGGTCGAGCACGCCGATCACGAGCGCGGCCGAGCGGCCGAGCGTGGTCAGCGAGAACTGCCGGAACGCGGCCCGCCCGGCCAGCGCGGCCGCGGGCAGCAGCACCGAGCGCAGCAGCTCCCCGGGGCGCAGCGCGGTCTTCCGCACGCCGGTGACCAGGTCGATCACCGCCAGCTCGCGGACCGAGCCGTCGGGCGACCACAGGACAGCGACGCCGCCCAACGCCGCGGCCAACGACGTCATCGGGCCGGCCGGCAGGGCCAGGCAGATGTTGCCGCCGACGGTCGCGGTGTTCTGGACCTTGAACGAGCCGAGCAACGCCTCGCAGCACTGCCGGGCGAGCCTGCCCGCCGGCCAGGACGCCGGCGGCTCCCACGCGTGCAGCGTGGCGAGCGTGCAGGTGGCACCGATCTCGAGCCCGGCGTCGGACTCGACGAGCGGCGGCCAGTCGAAGGACAGCAGGTCGAGCAGCCGGGTGACGCCGGGCTGCGGCTCGGAGAACAACCAGCTGCCGCCGGCGAGAAAAGCATCGCCGCGTCGCCAGGTGACGCTCGAGGCAGGCACGAGTTCCTCGACGCTCGAGAGGTCCACTAGCGCCCCGCGATGCGCGCGCTCGCCGCCGCGGCCCGGCCTGCCAGCTCGCCGGTGTCGACGGTGGTCAGCGCGCCGCCGGACACCACGGCCCGCCCGCCGACGAACAGGTGCTCGAGCGCCGGCGCGCCGAAGACGAGGGTGATCAGCGGGTCGGCGATGCCGGCGCCGGGCAGTTCGCCCACCCGCCACAGCGCGAGGTCGGCCTGCTTGCCGACCTCGATCGAGCCCAGCTCGGCGTCGCGGCCCAGGCAGCGGGCGCCGCCCATGGTGGCCATCCGCAGGGCGTCGCGGGCCGAGAGCGCGAGCGGACCGCCGCGGTAGCGCGCGGCCAGCATCGCCTGGTGCAGCTCGTCGACCATCCGCCCGGACTCGTTGGACGCCGAGCCGTCGACGCCCAGCCCGACCGGCGCGCCGGCGTCGAGCAGCGCGCGGATCGGGGCAATGCCCGAGCCGAGCCGGCCATTCGACGTCGGGCAGTGCGCCACCCCCGTGCCGGTGGCCGCGAACCGGGCCACCGCGTCGTCGGACAGGTGGACGCAGTGCGCCATCCACACGTCCTCGCCCAGCCAGCCGAGATCCTCGGCGTACTGGGTGGGCGTGCGGCCGAAGGTCTCGAGGCAGAAGGCCTCCTCGTCCTGTGTCTCGGCGAGGTGCGTGTGCAGCCGGACGCCCTTCTCGCGGGCGAGCGCCGCGCTGTCGCGCATGAGGTCGGCCGTCACCGAGAACGGCGAGCAGGGCGCGAGCGCGACGCGGACCATGGCGTCGGGCGCCGGGTCGTGCCAGCGCTCGATCGCCTCCGCGCTCGCGGCCAGGATCGCGTCGTGCTGCTCGACGACCGAGTCCGGCGGCAGGCCGCCGTCGGACTCGCCGAGGTTCATCGAGCCGCGGGTGGGATGGAACCGGATGCCGACGGACCGTGCGGCGTGGATCTCGGCCTCGAGCAGGTCGCCGCCGCGGTGCGGGAACACGTAGTGGTGATCCATCGACGTCGTCGTGCCGGTGAGCGCCATCCAGGCCAGGTTGGCCTCGGCCGCGTCGTGCACGAGGTCGGCGTCCAGGCGCGCCCAGATCGGGTAGAGCGTGGTCAGCCAGCCGAACAGCGTGTCGTCGGTGGCGTA
>CAZZZE010000190.1:0-5480 GCA_964658365.1 uncultured Jatrophihabitantaceae bacterium | reverse complement strand
CAGCGTCGGCAGGTAACGGCGCCAGAGCTCCGGCGCGACGTCGCCGCCGAGGTCCGCGGCATGGCACAGCATCATCAGCACCGCGCCGACGTCACCGGCCTCGGCGTCGGGGCGCGCGGCGCCGGCCTGCTGTGCGCGGGCGAGCAGGCAGGAGACGCGTCCGATGAGGCGTTGCTCGACCTCGTCGGACTTGGCCTCGTGCACCCCCATCAGCACCTCGCGCAGCCCGCGGTCCTTCGTCTGCAGCTCGAGCACGGACTCCAGGAAGCCCACGAGCCCCTGCCACGGGTCGTCGGCCTGCAGGGCGATGTCCGCGGCGGCGACGACGGAGTCGACCGTCTCGTGCATGAGCGCCTCGGCGAGTTCGTACTTGTTGCCGAAGTGGCGGTACGCGGTGCCGACCCCGACACCGGCCTGGCGGGCGATATCGTCGAGGCTGGCGTCGAGGCCGCGCTTGGCGAGGACCTCGCGGGCGGCGGCGATGAGCAGGGCGCGGTTGCGGGCCGCGTCCTTGCGCAGCGGCTTGGCCGCGTCGTCGAGGATGGTCATCGGCGTCCCGTCGTCATCGTCGGGTGGATCCGGTGCAGCTCAGATCGCGATCGCCGGTTCGTCCGGCGACTGCGCGATACCCGAGCGCAGGATAACCGCGGTGAGCAAGGCCCCGGCCAGGAAAACGCCGGCGGCGATCCAGAAGGCCACCGAGTAGCTGTGCAACTGGGCCTTGGCGGCGATCAGCGTGGCCGGACCCGATCCTGCGTGCGAGACCAGGTAGTTCGCGACGACCGTGCCGGCGATCGTGTTGAACAGCGAGGTGCCGACCGAGCCGCCGACCTGCTGCGCCACGTTGACCGCCGCCGACGCGACGCCGGAGTCCTCGGCCCGCACGCCCAGGACGGCCAGGTTGAAGCCGGGGGCGAAGATCAGCCCGAGCCCGGCGCCCATGATGATCGTGGCCGGCAGGATGACCGTGGCGTAGTTGCCCTCGAGGTTGATCTGCGTCAACAGCAACAGGCCCAGCGCCGACATGAGCATGCCGAGCGGGATCATGATCCGGGAGCTGATCCTGGTGACCAGCACGGCGCTGCCCAGCGAGGCGACCAGCACGATCAAGCCGGTCATCGGCAGGAAGGCCAGGCCGGACTTGACGGCCGAGTACCCGCGGATGCCCTGCAAGTAGTAGGTCAGGAACAGGAAGACGGCGAAGATGCCGACGCCCGACAGGAACATCGCGATGAAGGCACCGCCGCGGTTGCGATCGGCGAGGACCCGCAGCGGAAGTACCGGGTGCGCCGCACGCTGCTCGATGAGGACGAACGAGATGAGCAGGACGGCACCGACGGCCAGGCAGATCACGGTGAGCGCGGCCGACCAGCCGTGCTGCTCGGCATTGGAGAAACCGTAGACCAGCGCGAACAGGCCGAGCGTGATGCTGAACGTGCCGGGCAGATCGTTGCCCTGGCGCTCGCCGGAGCGCTCGAAGCGAGGCAGCAGGGTCATGGCGCCGACGAAGGCGACCGCGGCGAAGGCGAGGTTGACGTACAGCGTCCAGCGCCAGGTGGCGTACTCGGTCAGGAAGCCGCCGAGCAGCAGGCCGATCGAGGCGCCGGCCCCGGCGATGCCGCCGAAGATCCCGAAGGCCTTGCCGCGCTCCTTGGGGTCGGTGAAGGTCGTGGTCAGCAGGGCCAGGACGGCCGGGGCGAGGATCGCGCCGAACGCGCCTTGCACCGCGCGGGCGGTGACGAGCATGCCGAAGTTCTGGGCCGCGCCGCCGACCGCGGACGCGACCGCGAAGCCGACCAGCCCGACCAGCAGGGCCCACTTGCGGCCGAAGAAGTCGGACAGCCGACCGCCGATGAGCAGCAGGCTGCCGAACGCGAGGGCGTATCCGGTGACGATCCACTGGCGGTCGGCGTTGTTGAAGCCGAGGTCGGTCTGCGCGGTGGGCAGCGCGATGTTCACGATCGTCGAGTCCAGGACGACCATCAGCTGGGCCAGGCCGAGGATGGCGAGGATCCACCAGCGGCGGTTGGGGTTGTTCGATGACGTGGCGTTCTTCGACAGGTTCGGCGCGCCGGATGACTGCGCGGTGTCGAGGGACATGGGTGGTCTCCTGTGCTGCTTGAGCTCTAACGGAGGTGTCGCCTCCGGTTGCCCACAGACCGTACCCAGCATCCGGAGGTTCTCACTCCGTTTCAGCGAGACGCGCACCACAGCAGGTCGCGACGCGGTCCTCCCTGACCGTGGCGCCCAAGCCGACCGTCGTCACGGTCGGGTGGTGGGGCCGGCTCAGCCCTCGGCCGCGGGCGGCGGGTAGACGTCACGGACGTACTCGTCGACCTGCGCCGCGGGAAGCCGCCGTGCCATGGCCAGGTAGTAGATCGCCAGGCTGAACAGGCCGACGACCAGGAAGTCCCACCCGAAGTGCAGGTGGCCCTTGCCGCCGACGAGCACCGTCTTGAACGGCCCGATGCCGCCGATGATGCCGCCCTCGCCGAAGCTGCCGAGGTAGGAGATGACCCCCATGCCGACGAGGTAGGGCACGACCCAGACGGCCGCGGCCCAGTCGAGCGTCGGGGTGTTCGGGTTGAGCTTGAACGCGATCGACACGCCCATCAGCACGGCGCCGAGGACCATTACTGCGACCAGCGTCGAGTACGTGGCCCAGCCCGCCCAGAACACGATCAGGTTGGCCAGCACGAAGGCCAGCGGCGTCAGGACGGACGCCATCGGCAACCGGTACGGGCGGGGCAGGTCGGGCTTGGACAGCCGCAGCGCGCCCATGGCCAGCGGGGCACCGGCGTACATCATCACCGACGCGCTGGTGACGACACCGACGAGCTTGTTCCAGCTCGGGAACGGCAGCAGGAACAGCAGGCCGATGACGGCCGTGAACAGGATGCCGAACACCGGCACCCGCGCGCGGCCGGCGCTCTTCTCGAACGTCGTCGGGACGTAGCCGTTCTTGCTCAATCCGTAACTGATCCGCGAGGACGACGTCAGGTAGATCAGGCCGGTGCCCGCCGGCGAGATCACGGCGTCCAGCCGCAAGATGAACGCGAGCCAGCCGACGCCGGCCAGCGTGGCGACCTCGTAGAACGGGGCGGCGCTGAGTGCCTTGAGCGCGGGGCTGTGGCCCGGCGTCGCGATGTTGGTCCAGACGTGCGCCTCGGCCAGCAGCTTCGGGTCGAGGGCGGCGATGAAGGCGATCTGGGCGAGGACGTAGATCGCGGCACCGATGAGGATCGAGAGGATGACCGCGCGTGGCAGGTCCTTCTTCGGGTCCTTCGCCTCACCGGCCAGTTGGACGGCCTGCTCGAAGCCGAGCAGCGAGAACACGATGCCGCCGGTGGGGATCGCGATCAGGATCGACTTGAACTCCGCTCCGTGAACGAAGAAGCCGCCGCCGGCGGTGAAGTTCTTCGAGTGGAAGCTGCCGATCATCAGCACCGCCACGGCGACGATCGGCACCGCGACCTTCCACCAGGTGAGGGCGTTGTTGACCCGGGCCAGCCACGCCACCCCGATCAGGTTCACCGCGACGAAGAAGATCATCAGGGCGATGGCGACGAGGATGCCCGAGCCGGTGAGCGTCCCGGACGAGCTGTAGAAGCCCTTGGCCCACGACGCGGTGGACATGTACTGGATCGCGGCCAGGACCTCGATCGGGGCGACGGTCGCGGCCTGGATGTAGGAGAACCAGCCGAAGATCGCGCCGGCAAAACTGCCGAACGCGTAGTGCGGGAACCGGCTGGACCCGCCGCTGACCGGAAACAGCCCGCCGAGCTCGGCGTGCACCAGCGCCAGGATGATCACGATGCCGGAGGCGATAATCCACGCGATGATCGCCGACGGGCCGGCGATCGCGCTGGCACCGAGTGCGCCGAACAGCCAGCCGGAACCGATGATCGACCCCTCGGAGGCCCACAGCAGGCCGAGGAAACCGACGTTGCGCTCGAGACCGTCGGAGGTGAGGTCGGCCTCGACATGCCCTGGTGCGTCCGCAATATCCACCATCGTCTGCCCCCTGACCCCTCGGTTCCTGCCGTGCAGAGCCTGCAACGAACATCAGCGTCGCCGCTGAGCCAGCCAGCCGTCGCCGGATGGCGTGGACGACATCCTCGCCGCCACCGTAGGAACCGTCAACGGCTTCCGCCCGGACGGGGCGCGTCCAAGCGGCATGAAACGAGAGGAGCAGGTGATAGCGCGCTCAACCTGAGAAGATGATCAACCGCAGGGCGGACTCCGTTCGATCGGCTCACCGCGACGATGTGTAGCCGAGTCGCACGTTCAGTCGAGAGCCAAGGCCAAGCGCAGGGCAGCGTCGATGTGTTGCATCTCGTCGAGGCTCACATGCCCGACGAGATCGCCGAGGCGCTCGGGCGCGACAGCAGCCGCTTGTTCGACGAGGACTTGGGTGGGTTCGGTTCCGACGGAGATCGTTGGCCGAAAGATGCGCGGTGACGCGGACCGGGATGTCGGGGCGACAAGAATTGTCGACAACAGCAGATCATCTGACTGCACGATGACTGCGTACCGTGCGCCTCGCTGCTCGCTGCCTCGGGTACCGCGAGGAGCGCGCAGCCGGTGGACGTCACCACGCACGGAGCTCGTCCATCTCCTTGAGGACCTGTCGACTCTCCGCGAGGTCCGCCGGATCTTTGGAGGCCTCGAGCGATTCCCGGCGCATCTGTTCTCGGCGCCGCAGCCGGACGGCGTCCACGAGCGCCTGGCGTATCGCATCCGACACGCTTGACCCGTCGGCCGTGAGTTCGGCGAGCGCGCGTTCGGCCGGCTCATCGGTCCTGAAGTTCACCACAGCCATACGACGATCGTATGACAGTTGGTCAGACAGGACAACTACGCACGCGGCGAGTGCAGGCGAGGGAGTGGCTCACGAGGGCAATGTTCGGCTCGAAGTCGCGCTCCGCCCCGAGTTCTACGACTACCTGGAATGAGGTGACCACCCATGGCTACCCGCCCACGAGAAGATCAGACCGGACTCGACGACCTCGACCCCGTCAAGGCCCCGGCCCGCGACGCGGTCCACTTTCGGCGCATCATCGCCGCCCGGCAGGCCCTCGTCAGCGCCGAACAAGAGCTGCGTGACGCTGTGCAGGCAGCGCGCGAGGCCGGCGACTCCTGGTCCAGCATCGGGGCCGCGCTCGACGCCACCCGTCAGGCTGCCCAGCAGCGTTTGGCGGCGAGTGAACCACCACTCGCCTCGCATGACCGGTAGCGCGGCGTCGCTTCCACTCCGGATGGTGTGCGGGTGACGCAGTCCATGCCGGTCGCCGTGAGCATGCCGAAGAACCCAGCGAGCCGACCGCCCTGGCGTCCTTCGCAGCGGGCGCTGGTGTGTCGTGAAGAGTCGGCTGCTCGTGGGGCGGAAGCTGCGGCCAGCAAAGACGGTAGGTTCGCAGTATCGGGAGGGCTCGCATAGTGGCCGAGTGCGGCGGTCTTGAAAACCGCTTCAGGGTGAT
>CAZZZE010000189.1:0-5489 GCA_964658365.1 uncultured Jatrophihabitantaceae bacterium | reverse complement strand
TACTACCACCCGGGCGAGAAGTCCGACGAGATCCAGTACATGAAGGAGCGGCGGGCTGCCCTGGGCGGCGCGCTGCCCAAGCGGGTCGTCCGGGCCAAGCCGCTGGCCCAGCCCGGCGACAAGCCCTACGCCGAGTTCCGCGGCGGGTCGGGCAAGCAGCAGGTGGCAACGACGATGGCGACTGTCCGCCTGTTCAAGGACCTGATGAAGGACAAGGAGATCGGCAAGCGCTTCGTGCCGATCATCCCGGACGAGGCCCGCACGTTCGGCCTCGACGCGATCTTCCCGACGGCCAAGATCTACTCGCCGCACGGGCAGGAGTACGAGGCCGTCGACCGCGATCTGCTGCTGTCCTACAAGGAGTCGACGACCGGGCAGATCCTGCACGAGGGCATCTCCGAGGCCGGCTCCATGGCCTCGCTGATCGCGGCGTCGACGTCCTACGCCACGCATGCCACGCCGATGATCCCGTTCTACATCTTCTACTCGATGTTCGGCTTCCAGCGCACCGGCGACCAGTTCTGGCAGCTCGCCGACCAGCTCGGCCGCGGGTTCGTGCTCGGGGCCACGGCCGGCCGGACGACGTTGACCGGCGAGGGCCTGCAGCACGCCGACGGGCACTCGCCGCTGCTGGCGTCGTCCAACCCGGCGTGCGTCGCCTACGACCCGGCGTTCGCGTTCGAGATCGCGCACATCATCCGGACCGGCCTGGCCCGCATGTACGGCGTCGGCGCGTTCTCCTCCGCCGAGGTGAGCGAGCACGACATCTTCTACTACCTCACCATCTACAACGAGCCGATCATCCAGCCGGCCGAGCCGGCCGACCTCGACGTGTCGGCGCTGCTGAAGGGGATGTACCTTTTCTCGCGCGGGCTCACCGACACCGGTCGACCGCGGGCGCAGCTGCTCGCCTCCGGCGTCGCCGCTCCGTGGGCGCTGGAGGCGCAGCGGATGCTCGGCGAGGAGTGGGGCGTCGACGCCGACGTGTGGTCGGTGACGTCGTGGAACGAGCTGCGCCGCGACGCCGTCGAGTGCGAGACCCACGCGCTGATGCACCCGGGTGAGGACGCGCCGGTGCCGTTCGTGACCTCGGCGCTCGCCGACACCACGGGCCCGGTCGTCGCGGTGTCGGACTTCATGCGCGCGGTGCCCGACCAGATCTCGCGGTGGGTGCCCAACGACTACACCTCGCTGGGCACCGACGGCTTCGGCTTCGCCGACACCCGCGGCGCGGCCCGGCGGTTCTTCCACGTCGATGCGCCGTCGATCGTGATGGCCACCCTCGAGCAGCTCGCCCGCCGTGGCGAGGTCAAGCGCGAGGCCCCGAAGGAGGCCTTCGAGAAGTACCAACTGAACTCGGTGACGGCCGCCGGCCCCGGCAACACCGAGGGTTCCGCCTGATCGCCTTCCCCACTCCTGTGGCTGCTGGACACCTGGGTTTTCACGACCACGGGGATGGGGAAGGCGAGGTGGCGCGCTCGATCGCGCGCCAGAGGCGGCGCTCCGTGGCCAGCCATTCGCGCACAACGTCCGACCACAGGACGCGCTCGACGTCGAAACCGGCGGTGCGGAGCACGTGTTCGCGACGCTTCTCCTGCCACAGCTCGTCGTCGGTGTACTTCACCCGGCCGTCGGCCTCGACGACGAGGTTGTGCTCGCGTAGCAGCAGGTCCACCCGGTAGCCGCGGAGCACGACCTGCAGCTGCGGCGTCGGGAAGCCACTGCGGTGCATCGCCCACCGGATGAGGCTCTCGAGGGGCGACTCGGCCAGCGGGGAGCCGAGGGCCAGCACCTCCCGGGCCTGCCGGACGCCGGGCCAGCCGACGGCCTCGCGCAGCGCATCGTCAAGACGGCGCGAGGTCACCAGTCCCTCGCGCAGCGCGGCGTCGACGGCCATGATGCCGTCCCTCGGGTCGTGGCGGGCGAGGTCGACGAGCGTGCGTTCCACGTCGGTCACCGGCACGCCGAACCACCGGGTGATGCCACGCGCGTCGAGAGCGGCGCCGAAGCGGTGCACGGCCGACACCCCGAGGCCGGCGTCGTCGGGGGGTGGTGAGCTCGGCGACGTCAGGCACGAACAGCGTCGGCAGGCCGAACAGGATCGCGCCGCTGCGTCCGCTGATCACGTGACCGGGGCACCGCAGCGCCTTGGCGGCGGCCTGGACCGCGTGCCGGCGCCGCTGTAGGACGTAGGGGTCCGGCGCGCCGCGCAGATCGATCAGGCAGATCACGCCGCGAGCCGGGGCCGACCAGCGCTCCACCGCGACCGCGTGCCGGGCGGCCGACCGGGTCACGCCGAACGTCGAGAGCTGCGCCGTCGACAGCACGAAGCCCTGCGTGATGGCCCAGCACCCGGCGATGTCACGCGACACGGCGGCGGCCTGCGCCCGCCACCACGCCTGCCACTGCGCCGGCGCGGTGTCGGCGTCGGAAAGCGGGACCGGGTGCACGGGGCGAGCATCCTGCCCCGAGCACGGCCGGGTCGGGTTGTCCACACCCCCTGTCTGGCCTTCCCCATCCCAGTGGTCGCCCACAGCGGCCCGAGCGCGACCACTGGGATGGGGAAGGCGGAGAATGGGGGCATGACCATCATCAAGATCAACGCCATTACCGTCGAGGCGGGCAGCGGCGACGAGCTCGCGCACCGCTTCGCCGCGCGGGCCGGTGCCGTCGACGACCAGGACGGGTTCGAGGGCTTCGAGCTGCTCAAGCCCGTCGACGACCGCACGACGTGGTTGGTGCTCACCCGCTGGCGCGACGAGGACGCGTTCGACGCCTGGGTGAACTCCTCGGCCTTCGCGCACGGCCACCGCTCGCAGCAGGAGCGCGAGGGCGGCGAGGCGACCAAGCCGGTCGGCGTGCACAGCGAGGTCTGGAACTACGAGATCGCGGTCACCAACTAGACCATCGGTCTTCGCTGCCCACGACAGCGCTCGGACGTCAGCGCGGTCAGTACCGCGCGCCCACCACCTGGTCGGCCAGCCCGTCGAGCTCGCCGAGGTCGTCGACGGTCAGCTCGACGTCGACGGCGGCGACGTTCTGTTCGAGCCACCTGAGCCGCTTGGTGCCCGGGATCGGGACGACCGGCATGCCGGTCGCGGCCGAGCGCTGCGCCACCCACGCCAGCGCGACCTGCGCCGGCGTGACGTCGTGCCGGCGAGCCACCCCGGCCACCGCGTCGGCGATCTTCTGGTTCGCGGCCGCGGCCTCGCCGACGAAGCGCGGGTTGCGCGCGCGCAGGTCCTTCGCGCCGAACGTGGACGAATCGAGCGTGCCGGTGAGGAACCCGCGCCCGAGCGGCGAGAACGCCACCAGCGCGACGCCCAGCTCGCGCATCGCGGCCAACACCGTGGTCTCGGGGTCGCGCGTCCACAGCGAGTACTCGCTCTGCACCGCGGTGATCGGGTGGACGGCGTGCGCCCGGCGCAACAGGCCGTCGTCGACCTCGGACAACCCGAGAAAGCGCACCTTGCCCTCGTCGACCAGGGACGCCATCGCGCCGACCGTCTCCTCGATCTCGGCGTCCTGGGGCGGGCGGTGCAGGTAGTACAGGTCGATGTGCTCGACGCCGAGGCGGGTGAGCGAGTCCTCGCAGGCCTGCTTCACGTATCCCGCCGTGCCACGGACGGTGCGGTTGTCCCACCCCATCGAGTTGTCGATGCCGAACTTCGTGGCGAGCTCGACCTGGTCGCGCCGGTCGTGCAGGGCCCGGCCGACCAGCACCTCGTTGTGCCCCGCGCCGTAGATGTTGGCGGTGTCGATCAGCGTGACGCCGAGTTCGATGGCCCGGTGGATCACCGAGATCGACTCGTCCCAGTCTCCCGTGCCGTAGCTCTGGCTCATGCCCATGCAGCCGAGGCCCTGGGCAGATGTGACGAGGGCCGAGGTGGTCAGTCCGCCGAGTTCGATGCGCTCCATGTGATCCACCCTAGGAACCGGGTTCAAGCTCGACGCGGAGCTCGCCGTCCTCGACGTCGATCGACACCCCGGCCACCGTCACCGGCGGCGACGCCGACCACACCCGGACCGGACCGTCGGCGAGGATCGTCACCTGGACGAAGCGCAACGCCTCGAGGTCCGAGGCGTTGGTCTCGCGGTGCCGGATCCCGTCACCGGTGGACTGGACGAACAGCTCGCCGGGCGCGACGACACGCTCGATCCCGTCGGACCCCTCGTGCCGCAACGTACCTTCGAGTACCCAGCTGACGATGTGCACGCCCCGGTGCGCATGCCAGTCGAACCCAGCGCCCGGCTCGACCAGGTGCTCGTCGAGGCCCACGACCGGTCCGAACGAGAGGTGGTCCGGGTCGTAGTGCGCGCCCGCCGAGAGCGCGTGCCACGTTTCGATACCGGACTGCATGGTATGGAAGCGCCGTTGCACCTTCACGAGGTAGCGGGCCTGTGCTCGTGGTCGGCCGTCCAAGCGAGCAGGTCGTCGGCCGGCCAGCTGTTGACGATCAAGCCGACCGGCACGTCGCAACGCGCCGCCCGCTCACAGCCGTTGCCCTGCCACTCGAGCTGACCCGGCGCGTGCGCGTCGGTGTCGATGCTGAACAGGCACCCCGCCTCGACCGCCTGCCGCAGCAACCGGGTCGGGGGGTCGAGCCGCTCGGGCCGGGAATTGATCTCGACGGCCACCCCGAACGCCTCGCAGGCCGCGAACACGATCTCGGCGTCGAATTCGGACTCGGGCCTCGTGCCGCGACCACCCGTGATCAGCCGGCCCGTGCAGTGGCCGAGCACGTCGGTGTTCGGGTTGGCGATGGCCGCCACCATGCGCGGCGTCATCTCCTCGCTCGGCATCCGCAGCTTGCCGTGCAGGCTGGCCACGACGAGGTCGAGCCGGGCCAGCAGCGCCGGCGTCTGGTCGAGGGTGCCGTCGTCGTTGATGTTGACCTCGATGCCGGTGAGGATGCGAAACGGCGGCCCGCCGTCGGATGCGTACCCCTCGTTGAGCGAGGCGATGACGTCCAGCTGCCGCTCGAGCCGCTCGGCCGAGAGCCCGTTCGCGACGGTCAACGACGGCGAGTGATCGGTGAGCACCATGTACTCGTGACCGAGGCGGCGCGCCGCGTCGGCCATGTCGGGGATCGGCGAGCCACCGTCGGACCAGTCCGAGTGCAGATGGCAGTCCCCACGCAGGGCACGGCGGATCGCGGTCGTGGCGTCGTCGGCGGGCTCGTCCTCGACGGCCTGCAGGTTGGCCAGGTACGCGGGGACCTCGCCGCGCACGGATTCGGTGATCACCGCCGCGGTCGTCTTGCCGATGCCCTTGACCTCGCCGATGGTGCCGGCCGCTACCCGGGCGGCGACGTCGTCCGGGCCGAGGTCCTCGAGCACGCCGGCCGCGGTGCGGAACGCCTTCACCCGGTACGTCGGCTGACGTGACCGCTCGAGCAGGTAGGCGATCTGCTTCAGATCCTCGACGGGGTCGCGCATACCCCGACCGTAGTGCGACGTGGCAGGGTGGGCGGGTGCCCCGCCCGCAG
>CAZZZE010000188.1:0-5492 GCA_964658365.1 uncultured Jatrophihabitantaceae bacterium | reverse complement strand
AACATCGTCGGCAAGCCCTACGCCAAGATCTTCAACGAGTTCGAGGGCAACATCGACCCCGGCTCGGCGCAGGGCTCGGGCGACGTCAAGTACCACCTCGGTGCCGACGGCACGTTCCGTGCGGCCAGCGGCAAGGAGATCACCGTCTCCCTCACCGCCAACCCGTCGCACCTCGAGGCCGTCGACCCGGTGCTCGAGGGCATCGTGCGCGCCAAGCAGGACGAGTTGAACCAGGGCCAGGAGAACTACTCGGTGCTGCCGGTGCTCATGCACGGCGACGCCGCGTTCGCCGGGCAGGGCGTGGTCGCCGAGACGCTGAACCTCTCGCAGCTGCGCGGCTATCGCACCGGCGGCACCGTCCACGTCGTCGTCAACAACCAGGTCGGGTTCACGACCTCGCCGTCGGCGTCGCGCTCGTCGCTGTACTCCACCGACATCGCCCGGATGATCTCGGCGCCCATCTTCCACGTGAACGGCGACGACCCCGAGGCGTGCGTCCGGGTCGCGGAACTCGCGGTGAAGTACCGCCGCGAGTTCGGCAAGGACGTCGTCATCGACATGGTCTGCTACCGCCGCCGCGGGCACAATGAGGCCGACAACCCCTCGTTCACGCAGCCCCTGATGTACGACATCATCGACAGCAAGCGCAGCGTCCGAAAGCTCTACACCGAGGCCCTCGTCGGCCGCGGCGACATCACCCTCGAGGACGCCGAGCACGCGCTCCGGGACTTCCAGTCCCAGCTCGAGAAGGTGTTCGTCGAGACCCGCAACGCCTCCGACAAGGCCGCCCCGCAGCCCGAGATCGAGCGCGAGACGCCGTCGCAGACGGTCACGACGGCCATCCCGCTCGACGCGATCAAGCGCATCGGCGAGGCCTACGCGAACCCGCCCGAGGGATTCACCATGCATCCGCGGCTCAAGCCGCAGATCGACCGCCGGGTGGCGATGGCCAGCTCCGGCAACGTCGACTGGGCCACCGCCGAGCTGTTCGCATTCGGTTCGCTGGTCATGGAGGGCCGGACGGTCCGCCTCGCCGGCCAGGACAGCCGGCGCGGCACGTTCACGCAGCGCCACGCCACGCTCATCGACCGGGAAACCGGCGAGGAATACACCCCGCTGCATGACCTCACCCCCGACCAGGCCCACTTCATGGCCTACGACTCGCTGCTGTCGGAGTTCGCGGCCATGGGCTTCGAGTACGGCTACTCGGTGGCCCGCGCCGACGCGCTGGTGTGCTGGGAGGCGCAGTTCGGCGACTTCTTCAACGGCGCGCAGACGATCATCGACGAGTTCATCTCCTCCGGCGAGGCCAAGTGGGGTCAGCGCTCGGCGGTCACGCTGCTGCTGCCGCACGGCCAGGAGGGTCAGGGCCCCGATCACTCGTCCGGACGTCCCGAGCGCTTCCTGCAGGCTGCGGCCGAGAACAACATGACCGTCGCGATGTGCTCGTCGCCGGCGAACTACTTCCACCTGCTGCGCCGGCAGGGGCTCTCGCCGGTCCGCCGCCCGCTGATCGCGTTCACCCCGAAGTCGCTGCTGCGGCTCAAGGCGGCGGTCAGCGGCCTGGACGACTTCACCAGCGGCACGTTCCAGCCGATCCTCGGCGACGGGAGCGTCGAGCCGGCCGGTGTGACGCGGGTGCTGCTGTGCTCGGGCAAGGTCTACTACGACCTCGCCGCCGAGCGCGACAGGTCCGGACGCACCGACGTGGCGATTGTGCGCCTCGAGCAGCTCTACCCGTTGCCGGTCGACGAGCTGCGCGCCGAGCTGGGCCAATTCCCGAACGCCGAGCTCGTGCACGTGCAGGAGGAGCCCGCCAACCAGGGTCAGCGCCCCTTCCTGGCGCTCAATCTGCCCGAGCACCTCGAGGGCCGCGGTCTGCGACACGTCTCGCGGCGCGCCTCGGCCTCACCGGCCGTCGGCTCGCAGTCCAAGCACGAGGCCCAGCAGAAGCAGATCGTCGCCGAGGCGTTCGCCTAGCAGGCGCCGGCATGTACTTCACCGACCGAGGAATCGAAGAGCTCGTATCGCGACGCGGGGACGAGCAGGTCAGCCTCGAGTGGCTCGGCGCCCGGCTGCAGGCCTTCGTCGACGCCCACCCGGACTTCGAGACGGCCATCGACCGGCTCGCCACCTGGCTGGCCCGCGACGACGAGGACGAGGAGTAGGAACCGCCGCTACCGCCGACTGCGTCGCCCGTCGCTGTGCCGGGTCGAAGACCGGCAGGAACAGCTGTGTGAGCGGGCCGATCGCGAGCGCGAAGACGACGGTGCCGACGCCGATCGTCCCGCCGAAGAGCCAACCGACGATCAAGACCACCAGTTCGATGCCCGTGCGGCACAGCCGGATCGAGCGGCCGGTGACCCGGGCCAGCCCGGTCATCAGGCCGTCGCGTGGGCCGGGCCCGAGATGGGCGCCGATGTACATCCCGGTCGCCATCCCGCACAGGAGCACCCCGGCGGTCATGCACCCCACGCGAGCCTCCCACCCGGACACGTGCGGCAGCAGCGCGAGGCTGATGTTCATCGACGTGCCGACGAGGACGACGTTGCTGACCGTGCCGAGTCCTGGCCGCTGGCGCAGCGGGATCCACAGCAGCAGCACCGCGGCGCCGACGATGATCACCAGCGTGCCGATCGCCAGGCCGGCGAGCCGGGCCAGTCCCTGGTGGAAGACGTCCCACGGGTCGAGGCCGAGACCCGAGCGGACCTGGAGCGCCCCGGACAGCCCGTAGAGCCACAGCCCGACGTAGAGCTGGACGAGTCGACGCACCCACACCATCGACTCAGCATGGCGCACACCGCTACCCTCATTTCACCGCCTACACGCTGATGCAGAGTTCGCATCGTGGCCTCAGCCGTGGCATCGCGGATGTGTGGCCCGTGTCTGGCGTGGGTATCGTGGCAACTCAGGGTTGTGCCTTGGGGGGGATCGACGATGGTGGTTTCAGACGGTGACCAACGCGCGGCGCGTCATGCCGCGCCGCCGCCCGCCGACGGCCGGACGCGCACTCGGACACTCGGCGTGCTCGTCGCCGTGCTGGTGGTGGCCGGCGTGGTCGCACTGGTCATGACGGTGTTCGGGGACAACTCGAACACCAGCCGGGCGGCCAACCAGCCGTCCGGCAGCGAGGTCGGCCAGACCGGCTCGGTCGAGCCCGGCACGAGCAGCGCACCGAGCACCTCGACCGTGCCGACCACCACCGCCCCAGCCACGGCTGCCACGAGCAGCAGCGCGCCGACGACGGCCACCAAGGCGAAGACGAAGACGCGCACCAAGATCGTCAAGTACACGGTGAAGCCGGGCGACAACCTCACGCTCATCGCCTCGTGGTTCAACCAGCGCGGGTACGGCCTGGTCTACGACTGGAACAAGAGCGTGATCGGCAAGAACCCGAACCTGATCCACCCCGGCCAGACGATCATCGTCTCCCTCAAGGGCGACACGATGAACGTGAGCGCCGCGACGAGGTGACCCGACGAGCGTGACGCCGTGCCCGGTCAGGCGCGGGCGACCCCGTCGCGCCGCGCCTGCTCGGCGACGGCCGCGCGGACGGCGGGCGCCACCCGGGGATCGAACGGGGTGGGAACGATGTGCGTCGCCTCGAGCGAGTCGGCGACGACGTCGCTCAGCGCCTGCGCGGCGGCCAGCTTCATGTTCTCGGTGATCGCCCGCGCCCCGGCGTCGAACGCCCCGGCGAAGACCCCGGGAAACGCCAGCACGTTGTTGATCTGGTTGGGGTAGTCGCTGCGGCCGGTCGCCACCACCGCGGCGTGCCGGTGCGCGACCGCGGGATCGACCTCCGGGGTGGGGTTCGCCAGCGCGAAGATGATGGCGTCGGCGGCCATCCCCGCGACCGCGTCCTCGCCCACGGCGCCCGAGCTCAGCCCGAGGAACACGTCGGCGCCGGCGAGCGCATCGGCCAGCGAGCCCGTGAGGCCGGCGCGGTTCGTGCTGCGGGCCAGTTCGGCCTTCACCGCCGACAGGTCGTGCCGGGCGCTGTGCACGATGCCCTTCGAGTCGGCCACCGCGATGTCACCGATGCCCGCGGCGAGCAGGATCCTGGTGCACGCCACCCCTGCCGCGCCGGCACCGGACACCACCACCCGCAGGTCGGCCAGCGTGCGACCGGTGACCGTCGCCGCGTTGCGCAACGCCGCCAGGGCGACGATCGCGGTGCCGTGCTGGTCGTCGTGGAACACCGGGATGTCGAGGGTCTCGCGCAGCCGCGCCTCGATCTCGAAGCAGCGCGGTGCGGAGATGTCCTCGAGATTGATGCCGCCGAAGGACGGCGCGATGCGCTGCACGGTCCTGACGATCTCGTCGGCGTCGGTGGTCGACAGCACGATGGGGACGGCGTTGAGGCCGGCGAACTCTCTGAACAGCGCCGCTTTGCCCTCCATCACCGGCAGCGCGGCCGCGGCACCGATGTTGCCGAGCCCGAGCACGGCCGTGCCGTCGCTGACCACGGCAACCAGGCGCGAGCGCCAGGTGTAGCGGCGGGCGAGCGTCTCGTCCTCGGCGATCGCACGGCATACTTCGGCGACCCCCGGCGTGTACGCCAGCGACAGCGCCCGGCGGTCGGTGAGCGGCATGGTGCTCTGCACCACCAGCTTGCCGCCCTCGTGCGCGCGGAACACGTCCTCGCTGGACACGGTCAGGTGCGCGTCGGACGCGCGGACGTCGGTACCCACTGCTGCTCCCATGGCTGACGTGGGGTATCGGGGCGATACCCGGCATGTTCCCGGCCAGGTTGTGGCGCAGATCGTGTGACGTTCGGGGTTCACCCGCCTCCCGAGTGTGGCACAGCCGCCGGTTCAGATCCCAGGGAGCAGCCGTGGCCCCCGACCGCGCAGGCGCAGCACCACCCGCGCCTCGACGTCGGCCACGCCGTGCACCGCGCTGTCGCCGCCGGCGAACGCGTTGTCGGACGCGAGCCACCAGGCGTCGTCGACGGCCCGCACGACCCGCTTCACCACCAGGCGGTCGGGCATCGACCGGAAGCGGGCCAGCACGACGTCCCCCGCAGCCACGCGGCGAGTCCGGTGCGCCAGGACGACGTCGCCGTGGTGCAGCGTCGGCACCATCGACGGGCCCGACACTGCGACCACGCGCAGCGGCAGCAGATCGCGCACCACCATGATGACTAACCGGCCCCTCAAGATCGGCATCGAAGCGGGAGTAAGGTCAAAACTGATCGTCTGCGACGACACGACTTTGGAGGAAGGCTATGCGCTTGTTCCGCCCGTTCACCGTGGCTCACGCCCACTGCGACCTACCGTGCGGGGTCTACGACCCGGCGCAGGCGCGCATCGAGGCCGAGTCGGTGAAGGCCATCTGCGAGAAGTACCAGGAGAACGAGGACCCGGTGTTCCGCACCCGCGCGCTGATCATCAAGGAGCAGCGCGCCGAGCTCGTCAAGCACCACCTGTGGGTGCTCTGGACCGACTACTTCAAGCCGCCGCACTTCGAGAAGTACCCGCAGCTGCACG
>CAZZZE010000187.1:0-5529 GCA_964658365.1 uncultured Jatrophihabitantaceae bacterium | reverse complement strand
CGGCCGGGCCCCGGGCGGACGCCGGGGCGGTGGTCGGCGCGGCCGGGCGGGTCGAGCGGGCGGGGGACGGGTCGGAGCCGGCGGCGGAGCACGCCGCCAGCGCGAGCAGCAGCAGGGCAGCGGACGCCGCGCTTCGGACACCCCGGCTCGACATGCCCGCACACATTACGGACCAGCGCCGGGCGGCCGGCCCCGCACTCGGCTCAGCCCTGCTGCAGGCCCAACGGCGCCTGCTCGAAGAGCCCACGAACGAGTTCCAGCGATCGGCGCCGGTCGTCGAGGTCGGACAGCTGCGAGGTGATCATCAGCTCGTCGGCGTCGGTGGCCTCGAGCAGACGGCCCAGCTCGCGACGGACGGTGTCCGGGCTGCCGATGGCCTGGCCGGCGCGGCGCTCGAGGACGAACTGCTGCTCGCGCGGCGTCCAGGGATAGGCGGCGGCCTGTTCCGGGGTGGGCAGGCGACCCGGCTGACCCTGCCGCAGGCGCAGGAACGACAGCGCGCCGGGCAGGGCGAGGCGATCGGCCTCGGCGTCGGTAGGGGCGCAGAGGGCGTTGACGGTGACCATCGCGTAGGGCTTGGTCAGCAGGCCGCCCTCGCGGAACGACGCCCGGTAGGTCTGCAGGGCCGGGACGGTGTGGGTGCCGCTGAAGTGGTGGGCGAACGCGAACGGCAGGCCGAGCATCCCGGCCAGCTCGGCGCTGAAGTTGCTCGACCCGAGCAGCCACAGGGGCGGCTGCAGGTCACCCTTGGGCACGGCCTGGACGCGCGCGAACGGGTGGTCGGCGGGAAAGTCGCCGGCGAGGAAGCAGGCGAGTTCGCCGAGCTCCTCGGGGAAGCGATCGGCATGCAGGGTGTTCGTGCGGCGCAGGGCCGCGGCGGTGAGGCCGTCGCTGCCCGGTGCGCGCCCGAGGCCGAGGTCGATGCGGCCCGGGTACAGCGAGGCCAGCGTGCCGAACTGCTCGGCCACCGCCAGCGGCGCGTGGTTGGGCAGCATGACGCCGCCGGAACCGACGCGGATCTGCTCGGTCCTGCCGGCGATCGCGCTGATCAGCACCGCAGGCGCGGAGCTGGCGATGCCGACCATGTTGTGGTGCTCGGCGACCCAGAACCGGGTGAAGCCGAGCTCCTCCGCGCGTTGGGCGAGCGCGATCGTCGAGCGCAGCGCGTCTGTGCTGGTGACGCCGTCGCCGACCGGGGCGACGTCGAGCACGGACAGCGGGATGTGCGGTAGGGCCGTCATGTCAGGTCGAACGCCTTCGGGGCGGGGGCTGTTCCGGCGTCAGTCCGCCGGCTGGAGGCAGGTCTGCACCTCATCGACAAGCGCCCGCCAGTCGTCGCGGTCGACGTTCGAGCCGTCCAGGACGTCGAGGTCGGCCTGCAGGCCGCAGAACTCGGCGAGGTCGATGACCAGTTCGGCGCCGGCCTCGGTCGGCTTGCGCAGATCGAAGGTGGCCTCCTCGTCGGGCGTGAAGTCCTCGTCGTCGAGGTCGGCGAGCTCGTCCCACCATTCGAGCTTGTGCAGCCGGTGACCGGTGGCCGCACGGCAGTAGCGGGCCAGGTCGGCGACCTCGCTGAACACCGTGACCGTGCCGTCGGAGCCGAGGAAGGCCATCTCGACCTCGTCGCCCTCGGCGTCGACCGGGATCTCGGCCTGGACGGTCAGGTAGGTCTCGTCGCCGATGCGGATGGCGATCGGCTCGGCGCCCACCCGTTCCCATACCGAGTCGTCGGCGTCGAACTCGCTGTCGCTGAAGTCGCCGACCCACTCGAGCCAGTCCAGCGTCCGCTTGATCGCGCGCTCCCACGAGTCGGCGATGGTGTCGCCCAGCTCGTTCCAGCGCTTGCGGCCGTCCTTGCCCTGGTAGGAGTTGTCCTCGTCGACGAGGTCGGCGTAGGCCGGGGTGCCCTCGACGAGGCGGCGCAGCGCCCCGTCGTCGCAGCAGTCGGCGATGCGCGCCACCATGTCGACGACGTCGGCCAGCGCGCTGACGTGCACCGGGTCGGGTTCGCCGCCGGCCCACTCATACACCTGATCGAGGTCGTAGTGGTCCTCGGAGCTGGGCTTGAGGTCGTCGGGCGTGGCCTTGAGGATCTGCCCGTAGGCCGGGTGGTCGGACAGGTCGTTCTCCTCGCCGGAGGCGATGAAGGCGGCGAGCTCGCCGGTGCTCGGGTACAGCAGGATCTTTCGGCCGTCGCCCAGGAAGCCCTGCCACTCCTCGCCGTCCTCGTCCTCCCACGGCGGCGCGTACAGCGTGAGGCCGGTGCGGTCGTCGACGGTGAGGGTGATCGGCACGATGGACGCAGCGTGGCTCGTCATGCCCACGAACGTACCGGGCCGCAGACCTGTGGAAAGTGTCGGTGGACTGGACCACACTCGTCACCATGACCGAATCACGCAGGACCCTGCCCGGGAGCAACCGTCCGGCCGTGGCCGCGGCCGACACCACCGGCCCCCTCGACCCCGCGACGACGGTCGAGGCGACGCTCGTGCTGCGCCGTCGCGCCGAGGTCGACCCGTCCGCGCTCACCGGTCCGCCGCTGTCGCGTGCCGAGCTCGCGCAGCGTTACGGCGCAGACCCGGCCGACGTCGAGGCGGTCAGGGCGGCGGTCACGGGGGCCGGCGCCGAGGTGGTCTCGGCCGATCCGGCCAGCCGCCTGGTGCGGGTGCGCGGCTCGGCCGGCGTGCTCGGCGAGCTGTTCGGCACGTCGCTGCAGCAGGCCTCCGCGCACGTGGCCGGCGGCCGGCGCCGCTCGGGTGAGCTGTCGGTCCCGGCCGAGCTCGCCGGCGCGATCACCGCGGTACTCGGCCTCGACGACCGGCCGCAGGCCACAGCCCGCCTGGTGCGACCGGCCGCCGCGCAGGCGGTGTCCTACACGCCGCTGCAGCTGGCCGCCGCCTACGACCTGCCCGAGGGCGACGGCTCGGGCCAGACGATCGCGATCGTCGAACTGGGCGGCGGGTTCGGGTCGGCCGACCTCAACGCCTACTTCGGCGGCCTCGGGCTCAGCACGCCGTCGGTCACCGCGGTCGGCGTCGACGGCGCGTCGAACGTCGCCGGCAAGGATCCTGACGGCGCCGACGGCGAGGTGCTGCTCGACATCGAGGTGGCCGGCGCCATCGCCCCGGGCGCCAAGCAGCTCGTCTACTTCGCCCCCAACACCGACGACGGCTTCGTCGACGCCGTCACCAAGGCCGCGCACGCCGACCCCGCACCCACGGCCATGAGCATCAGCTGGGGCCAGAGCGAGGACCAGTGGAGCGCGCAGGGCCGGGCCGCCCTCGACGCCGCCCTGGCTGACGCCACGCTGCTCGGCGTCACCGTCACGGCCGCCGCGGGCGACAACGGCAGCACCGACGCGCAGTCCGGTCAGGCGCAGCACGCCGACTTCCCGGCCTCGTCCCCGCATGTCCTGGGGTGCGGCGGCACCGCGCTGCGCCTCGCCGCCGACGGCTCGGTGCAGAGCGAGACGGTCTGGAACGACGGTGGCCAGGGCGGCGC
Organism: uncultured Jatrophihabitantaceae bacterium; assembly: GCA_964658365.1. Lineage (GTDB taxonomy): Bacteria > Actinomycetota > Actinomycetes > Mycobacteriales > Jatrophihabitantaceae > Jatrophihabitans. The sequence continues at coordinate 2,028 of CAZZZE010000187.1, read as the reverse complement.
CACCGGCGGCGGGGTCAGCGACACCTTCCCGGTGCCCGACTGGCAGGCGCACGCCGGAGTTCCGGTGCGCGCGGGGACGACGGCCAAGCACGGCCGTGGCGTGCCCGACGTCGCCGGCGTGGCCGACCCGCAGACCGGCTACCGGGTCCGCGTCGACGGCACCGACACCGTCATCGGCGGCACGTCCGCGGTGGCCCCGCTGTGGGCCGGCATCGTCTGCCGGCTGGCCGCTGCGCTCGGCCGTCCACTCGGGCTGTTGCAGCCGGCGATCTACGCCGGCGCCTCGCCCGGCCACGTGCCGCCGGGCTTCCGCGACATCACCTCGGGCTCGAACGGTGCCTACTCGGCCAAGCCTGGCTGGGACGCCTGCACCGGCCTCGGCGTGCCGGTCGGCACCGCGCTGCTCGAGTACCTGCGTGGGTCCGCCGGCTGAGCCCGCAGCACCGCACGGTGTCGACACCGTGCACGTGTCGGCGTGACCGCGCCGGTTCCTGCACGGCGTCGACACCGTGCAGGAGGTGGGGTCACACGCCGATCGGGTGCCAGACGGTCTTAGTCTCGACGAACGCCGACAGCCGGGACAGCCCCGGGTCGGCGGTCCAGTCGGTCGAGCGGGGGAGGTAGACCCGCTTGACGTTGTCGGCCGCGGCGGCCTGCAGCGCCGCAGTGGCCTCCGGGTCGGCGCCGGTGAGGTCGAGCGCGTTGACGTCGCGGTGCGAGGCGAGCCACGGCGCGAGTTCGGCGCTGAACCCGGTCAGCAGGTTGACCACGCCGCCGGGCAGGTCGGAGGTGGCCAGCACTTCGGCCAGGACCACGGCGGGGAGCGGGCGGTCCTGCGAGGCGACGACCACGCACGTGTTGCCGGTGGCCAGCACGGGCGCGACGACCGACACCAGGCCGAGCAGCGACGAGTCCTGGGGCGCGAGCACAGCCACGACACCGGTGGGCTCGGGCAGCGAGAAGGTGAAGTACGGGCCGGCCACCGGGTTGGTCGAGCCGACGACCTGCGCGTACTTGTCCGTCCAGCCGGCGTAGTGCACCAGCCGGTCGGTGGCCGCGTCGACCTGCGCCCCGGCCGCCGCGGCCGATCCGCCCTCGGCGGCGAGCACCTCGTCGACGAACTGCGCCCGGCGGCCTTCGAGCATCTCGGCGACCCGGTAGAGGACCTGCCCGCGGTTGTAGGCGGTTGCCGTCGACCACTTCCCGAACGCGGCACGGGCTGCGACCACCGCGTCGCGGACGTCCTTGCGTGAGGCCTGCGCGGCGTGGGCCAGCACGCGACCGTCCGCGCCCGGTACGGGGTAGGAGCGACCGGACTCCGAACGCGGGAACGCCCCGCCCACGTAGAGCTTGTAGGTCTTGCGGACGTCGATCCGCCCGGCATCGCGATCAGATGACATGTTCGCTCCGCAAGCGTCGCTCAGACATCGAGGTAGCCCGCCAGCCCGTGCCGTCCGCCCTCGCGACCGAAGCCGGATTCCTGGTAGCCGCCGAAGGGCGCCGTCGGGTCGAAGCGGTTGAAGGTGTTGGCCCACACGACGCCCGCGCGCAGCCGGCTTGCGATCGACAGGATGCGCGACCCCTTCTCGGTCCAGATGCCCGCCGACAGCCCGTACGGCGTGTTGTTGGCCTTGGCCACCGCCTCGTCCGGCGTGCGGAAGGTCAGCACCGACAGCACCGGGCCGAAGATCTCCTCCTGTGCGATGCGGTGCGCCTGCGAGACGTCGGTGAACACGGTCGGCGCGAACCAGAACCCGCGCTCCGGAAGCTCGCACGGCGGCGACCACCGGGTCGCGCCCTCGGCCTCGCCGGCGTCGACCAGCGAGCGGATCCGCGCAAGCTGCTCGGCGGAGTTGATCGCGCCGACGTCGGTGTTCTTGTCGAGCGGATCGCCGACCCGCAGCGTGCCGAGCCGCCGCCGCAACGCGGCAATCAACTCCTCGGCGATCGACTCCTGCACCAGCAGCCGCGACCCGGCGCAGCACACCTGGCCCTGGTTGAAGAAGATGCCGTTGACGATGCCCTCGA
>CAZZZE010000186.1:0-5604 GCA_964658365.1 uncultured Jatrophihabitantaceae bacterium | reverse complement strand
TGCAGCTGCTTGACCATGCGCAGGGTCTTGGTGCCGTACTGGCCGGTGCCGGCCGGGAAGTAGCCGCGCTTGTGCATCTCGTCCTGGAAGATCTTGATCTTTGCCGACGTCTCGCCGTAGGTGTACCAGTGAGTGCCGCCCGGGAAGGCCGGGACGCTCGGCGCCTTGGCGGTGGTCGACGTCGAGTAGGTGCCGGTCCAGGCGAGTCGCCAGGTGTTGGGGCCGATGTAGCCGCTGGGGACGAGGCCGTTGAGGCGTTGCAGCTGCTTGACCATGCGCAGGGTCTTGGTGCCGTACTGGCCGGTGCCGGCCGAGAAGTAGCCACGCTTGTGCATCTGGTCCTGGAAGATCTTGATCTTCGTCGACGTCTCGCCGTAGGTGTACCAGTGCATGCCGCCCGGGAACGCCGGGATCCGGGCCGAGGAGCTGACGGAGCCCGACGAGCCGCCTGAGGTGGAGCCACCGGCGCTGATGGTGATGTCCGACGTCCGGCCGGACCGGGCGTCGGAGTCCGCGCGCAGGCCGAGGATGGACGCGCACTGCCACGGCTGCCAGCCCCGCTCGCGGTACAGGATCAGTGCCCGGGCGTCCTGCTCGGCCTTCGAGGCGTTCTGCGGGTAGCCGGAACCGCCCACGCTGTGCCAGGTGGGCACATCGAACTGGTAGGCGCCGTAGTGGTCGTTGCCCGTGTTGATCGTGTAGTTGTTGCCTGACTCGCACATCCGCAGCCGGTACCAGGTGTGGGGGCTGGGGTCGGCGGACGCGCTCGCCGTGGTGAGCACGACGCTTGCCGCCCCCATGGCGACCAGCGCGCCGGCCGCAATGAGCCTGGGCCGTGCCCGGCTCGGTACGTGATCCGGGCCGTCGTCGGGGACGGCGGCCAGGTTCTGCTCCCGCCACCCGGCGAAGAACCGGGCGTCCTCGGCGGCGAGGCATGCGGAACTGCCCGATCGTTTCCAGCCCATCGGTAGCGGTCCTTCCGGCGGTCGGCCCAGATCGCGGAAGCGGATCTCGGCGTTGCGTCGCCACTAGGTGAGCAACGACTTTCGTAACAACTGCACCAACCGTCACACAGGTCACGTGCGCAGCACAAGGTCTCGCACGAAAAAGTGGGAAGTGCGCGCGGCGTGTCGCCACGAATTACACGCGTGTAATGCTAACCAGTTCGGTCAACCGGCGAGCAGTGCCGGTGAGCCGAGCACGCGCTCGACGGCGATCTCGAGGGCCACCCGCTGCGGGTTCTCCCGCGGCTGGCGGTACCGCTGTGCGTAGCGGGCGACGGCCTCGCTCACCGCTGCGGCGTCGGAGCGCACGACCGCCAGGCCCTCGAAAGTCAGCCAGAGCCGACCTTCGACCTGGCAGACAGCAACGCGACCGCAGGAGCCGACGTTGCGCGCCTTGCGGCTCGAGGCCGAGCAGATGACGCGGACCAGCATGCCGTCCGCGGCCGGGGAAACGGTGAAGCCCACCGGCGTGACGTGCGGCGTGCCGTCGCTGCGCAGGGTCGTGAGCGTGGCCAGGTGCCGCTCGGTGACGAAGCGCAACCCGTCCTCGGACAGCGCCGGCAGCGACGCGGTCAGACGAGCAGCCGGTCGTCGTGCGGGAGCACCGGCGGGGTCTCGTCGACGTCCTCGCCACCGCCACCGCCACCGCGGCACCAGGGGCACCACGGCTGCAGCCGGCGGTGCGTGGAGTACGACAGGATCAGGTAGATCATGGACAGCTGCATCAGCACCCAGAGGGCGCGGCCCGCAGTGCTGGTGGCGAAGTTCGAGGCGAGCAGCACGATGAGGTAGGGAACGAGGAAGCGCGGCTCCGAACCGGTGTGCGCCATCCAGAACCGCTTGGAGTACCGGGCGGCCTGCTGCGCAGCGTCCAGCGGCATGGCCGACATGCAGGCCTCGCACAATCGGCGGTCGTGCGCCCGCATCAGCAGCCAGCTGGCGATCACCATCCCGAACAGGGCCACTGGGACGGTCAACCCGAACGCGCCGGGCAGCGGGCGCAGGCCCAGGAGCACCGCGGCGCCGATCGAGACGATCAACAACTCGTTCGCGTGATGCCCGAGACTGGCGGCCAATCGCGAGGTCCAGGCCCCGTCGCCGTCCCAGGAACCTCCGTGTGCGTGCGCAGACTGGCTCACGTCGTACCCCCACCCTTGTGCTGCGAGAGCCCCCCCGGCCGACGCTGCCCTGTCAGCTTAACGGCTTCGGCCCGTCACCCAAAATGGGTGCCGGCCGAGCCGTCAGAGCGCTGCGGTCAGTGGCTGAACTTCCCCCGGGCGCGGTAGGCGGTCACGCCGCCACCGGCCAGGACGAGGCCGATCAGGACGAGGACGATCGGCAGCGCCGGTGAACCGCCCCCGTGGTGGCCTGCCGCGCCGGCGGGCACGCCGGTCGGGATGTCGGTGGCCTCCACCGTAGAGCTGGGCGAGCTCGAGGTGCTCGCCGCGGCCGGCGGCGCGGCGTTGGTCACCGCGGCCAGCGCGAGGTTCAGCTGGACGACGGGCGTACCGGTCGGCGCGGCCGCCAGCGGAGCGGCCATCCGGGCCGAGACGAGCGTCACCGACCTGGCAGGAGCCGGGGCGGAGTGCTGGATCGCCGCCCCGAGCGTCGGCAGCGACGGCAGGGTCGGCAGGCCGGGCACGGTAGGCAGTGACCCGCCGTTCGGGACGAGCTTGAGGATGAGGGCGGCCTCGGTGAACGTCCCGCTGTCCTCGGTCTGGCCGTTCGCGGTCAGGTCGAGCAGGTTGTCCGAGATCGCCGCGACAGCCGGGTCGAGCGCCGCGTCGAGCGGGGTGGTGACGCTCGAGCTGTAGCTGGTGAGATCGAAGCCGGAGGTGGCGGTGGTGATCAGAGTTGTGAGCTCCGAGGCGCTGAGGGCCGTTCCTGCGACAGTGACCGTCGCGTTGCCGAGGGCTGTCGTCACCTCACTGGCGAGACCCGTCACGAGGCCATCGATGGCCGACGGGAGGTCGGCCAGCGCGTCGGCCAGGTAGCGCGTCAGCGACGTGTTCGGGCACAGGTTGTTGATGTCGAGGTGCGCTGAGGTGAGGATCCTCGCCAGATCGATCGTCAGCGAACCGTCGGCCAGGCTGGCGGTGATCCCGCCACCGGCGAGCGAGACGGTCAGGCCCTGCTTGAACGCGGTGGCGGTGGGCACGCCGGTCACGGCGACGAGGCCGCCGGGCAAGGCGTCTGCAGCATTGGTGAACGAGGTGCGCAGCGTCGAGTACGCGCTCGCCAGCGACGTGCCGAGAGTCTGCAACAACGGGCTGGTGGCCGTCAGGGTGAGGTTCGCGAACTGGTAGGAGCCGGCCTGGTCGCTGTTGCTGACCCGCTCGTACGTGCCGCCGGTGCACTCTGCGGACGGGTCGGCAAGTTTCTTGCCGAAGGCAGCCTGCTTGGCCTGTGCCGACACCGCCCCGACCTTGAGCGTCAGGTCGCCGAGGGTGCTGGTGAGCGAGGAGGCGCCCGGCAGTTCGCCCAGATCGATGGTGGCGACGTTGCTGTTGCCCGACCCGCCCACGTTGATCGCGCCGTTGCTCCCGATCAGGCCCGACGAGCCGGTCGCGCTGCCGTCCTGATCGGCCTTGGCGTACTGCGCGACCGCGCCGAACTCGACGCCGTCCGCGAACGGGACGCTGACGTTGCCGAGCGGGGAGTCCAGTGCCTGGCCCAGGACGCTGCCGGAGAGGTGGTTCGCGTTCGGGCCCGGGTCGTCGGGGTACGCCGCCGTCTCGCCCTTCAGCGCGGCCACCGAGTCGAAGCTCTGGCCGGCTGCGGTGCCGGTGAGGAAGCGGCCCTCGGCCTGGCTGACGGGCGTGTCGGCTGCCGCGGTGCCGCCGCTTGCGCCGACGATCGTCGCGGCGAGTACCCCGACGGCCACGCCGGCGGCGGCGAGGCGGACGGAACGCCGGCGGGCGCGCGCGGGAAGCTCCCGATCGCCAACGACAGAGTGGGTCATGCGGGGCCTTCCGGTCGTCAGTCTGCGGCGGGGGAGGTGTACCGACCCGACACACATACCATGCTTGTCCGGCACGCTAACACCCTGGAAACGCAACGACCAGCGCGCTTCGCGCCGGACGTGTGGGAGGGGATCAGGCAGTGCGCGACCCGGGCATACCGAGTCGAACCGGACCGTAGCTTAATGCTGCCGGCGCGTCATCTGGAACGGCCGGCGCGTGCGGCTCGACCGGGGCCACCCGCTCGTACGGCGCGCCGAGCGGGGGGCGCTCGTCGAGCTCGCCGCTGTTCGGCCACATCGACAGCGCCCGCTCGGCCTGCGCCGTGATCGACAGCGAGGGGTTGACGCCGAGATTCGCCGACAGCGTCGAACCGTCGATGACGTGCAGGCCGGGATGGCCGTAGAGCCGGTGGTAGGGGTCGATGACGCCGGTCTCGGCCGAGTCGCCGATCGGGCAGCCACCGATGAAGTGCGCCGTCATCGGGATGTTCATCAGATCGCCCCACGTGCCGCCCGGAACGCCGCCCACGTTCTCGGCGAGCTGCTCGGCGGCCTGGTTGGCGACCGGGATCCACGTCGGGTTCGGTTCACCCGCGCCCTGCGTCGAGGTGAGCTTCGGCCCGAACCGGGACTTGCGGCGCAGCACCGTGATGCTGTTGTCGAGCGACTGCATCACCAGCAGGATGATCACCCGCTCGGACCACTTGCGAGGTACCAGCAGCGCGACGTTGCCCGGCTTCTTCAGCAGCACGACGAAGAACTGCAGCCACCGGCTGCGCCGGGTGCCGCCGCGCGTCAGCATCGTGTTCAGCAGGCCCATGGCGTTGCTGCCCTTGCCGTAGCGGCAGGGCTCGATGTGGGTGTTCTCGTCGGGGTGCCAGGACGAGGTGATGGCGACGCCCTCGGTGTAGTCCCGGGTGGGTTTGGCTACGCGGACGCCGAGCAGCGCCTCGGAGTTCGTGCGGGTCAGGTGGCCGAGCCGCGGGGAGATGTTCGGCAGGCTCGAGTCCTGCAGCGTGTGCAGCAGCTTCTGGGTGTTGTACGTGCCGGCCGAGAACACGACCTGGTCGGCGGTGAGAGTGCGCGACCTGGGGAACCAGGCGCCGGTGCGGACGGTGACGACGTCGTACCCACCGCCGCGCCGGGGCCGCACGTCGGTGACGGTGGTCAGCGGCAAGATCTCCGCACCGTTGCGCTCGGCGAGGTAGAGGTAGTTCGTCATCAAGGTGTTCTTGGCGCCGTGCCGGCAGCCGGTCATGCACTCGCCGCACTGGATGCACCCGGTGCGCGCGGGCCCGGCGCCGCCGAAGAACGGGTCGGGCACCGTCCTGCCCGGCTCCTGCCGGCCGTCGCGGCCGAAGAACACGCCGACTGGCGTCGGGTGGAAGGTGTCGGCCTTGCCGAACTGCTCGGCGAGGCGCTGCATCTCGACATCGCTCGGCGTGGTCGTCGGGTTGGTGACGACGCCGAGCATCTTCTTGGCCTGCGCGTAGTGCGGCGCGAGCTCGTCCCGCCAGTCGGTGATGTGCGCCCACTGACGGTCGTCGTAGAACGGCTGCAGTGGCTCGTAGAGGGTGTTGGCGTAGTTCAGCGAACCACCGCCGACGCCGGCACCGGCCAGGATCATGCAGTCCTTGA
>CAZZZE010000185.1:0-5612 GCA_964658365.1 uncultured Jatrophihabitantaceae bacterium | reverse complement strand
ATCCGCGACACCACCGAGACGGCGTCCTGGTACGGCCTGCGGGTCGACGGGCCGACCCTGGACCTCGCGGTCTCGTGGGACGCCCAGATCCGCGTCGACCCCGTCGAGGACGTCGAGAACTTCGACGAGCTCGCCCGCTCGTGGATCGCGCTGAAGCTGGTGCTCAACCAGCTCAACCGCAGCATGGGCAAGGACGACCTGTACCCGTTCACGCTGACGCCCGCCGTGCTCGACAAGCTGAGGTTCGTGCACATCGTCGTGACATCTCATCGCTAGGGTCGGCGGCATGCTCTCGCGCGTGGTCGACACGCTGCTCGACCGCACGATCGTGCCGGGCTACTCGCGGGTGGGGTATGCGGTACGCAGCCGCTTCTGGGACGAGGACCTCGAGGCCGGTGTCCTCGACGGGCACACCGTCGCCGTCACCGGTGCGAACTCCGGGCTGGGCCTGGCCGCTGCGCTGGGCGCGGCCCGGCTGGGAGCCGGCGTCCGGTTGCTGTGCCGCAACGCGGAACGGGGTGAGGCGGCCCGGGCCGAGATTGCGGCGGCGTGCCCCGGTGCGTCGGTGGTCGTCGACGAGTGCGACCTGTCTAGCCTGGCCTCCGTCACGGCCACCGCGTCGCGTCTGCGCGACGAGCTGCCCAGCCTGCGCGCGCTGGTGCACAACGCCGGCGTACTGCCGCCCGAACGCACCGAGACCGCCGAGGGTCACGAGCTGACCGTCGCCACGCACGTCCTCGGCCCGCACCTGCTGACCAGCGAGCTGCAGGCACTGCTGCGCGCCGACACCGACGCGCGCGTCGTCTTCGTGTCCTCGGGCGGGATGTACACCCAGCCGTTGCGTATCGACGACCCCGAGTTCCAGCTCGGCGACTACGACGGAACCGTCTCCTACGCGCGGACTAAACGCATGCAGGTCGTGCTCGCCCAGCTGTGGGCCGAGCACCTGCCCGGCGTGTCCGTGCACGCGATGCACCCGGGCTGGGCGCAGACCCGCGGCATCACCGACTCGCTGCCGCGCTTCGCCCGGGTCGTCGGGCCGATCCTGCGCAGCGCCGACGAGGGCGCCGACACCGCCGTATGGCTGATGGCCGCACGCTGGGCGGGCACCACCACCGGGCTGTTCTGGCACGACCGGCGGCCGCGCCCGACGTCCTACGTGCCGTTCACCCGGCATTCGGCCGACGAGGCGCAGCGGCTCTGGGACTATTGCGCGGTCTCGACCCGCCTCTGACGCCCGCTTGGCACCCCATCTGGACGTCCAATTGATCTTCGCAGGCGGTCAGGCGGGGTGCCAGGCAGTGCCTGTGGACAACGTCCGAGGTTGGCGCCACCGCTCTGTCAGTGTCCCGGTATGCGCGAGATCCCGCCCGAGGCGGCCCGACAGCTCGGCGTCTGCACCGTTGCCCAGGCCATCCGCGCCGGCTGGACCCGGCACGCGCTGAAACACGCGGTCGATCACGGCTACCTCGTGCGGTTACGACCCGGAGTGGTCGCACTGCCCCTCGAGGTCGACGGCGACCTTCACGCGTTGTCCTGCGCGCAGCTGCGGCGAGCAGCCGTTGCGGTAGGCCTGACACATCGCCGCATGACCGTGAGCCACCGCGCAGCGGCTGCCCTCGACGACTTGTCGCTGCTACAGGCCACGACCACCCCGTGCGTGACGTACCCGCGGGCCTATCGCGGGGAGGTCCGCGGCGCGCACCTGCATCGCGCGCGTCTGTTCCCCGGTCACGTCGTCCGCCGCAGCGGCGTGCTGCTCACCTCGACGGCCAGGACTGTCGTCGACCTCGGCCGCGAACTCGGGCCGGACGACTGCGTCGTTGCGGCCGACGCGGCGCTGCGGCGAGGCCTGACCACGACCGACCTCCTCGAGGAGGTGCTGGCCCGCTGCGCCGGCTGGCCGGGCGTGCGGCAGGCGACCCACGCCGTGGGGAACGCCGACCCTCGCGCAGAATCCGCCCTGGAGTCGGTGAGCCGCCTGCGCATGGTCGACGCCGGCCTGCCCACACCGTGGCCGCAGGCAATGATCCGGATCGACGGTCGATTCGCCGGGCGCGTCGACTTCCACTGGGAGAAGTTCGGGGTCGTCGGCGAGTGCGACGGGCTGGCGAAGTACGACAGACAGTTCACGTCGCTGCGTGATGAGAAGCGCCGCCAGGGGCTGATGGAGGACGCCGGCCTGATCTTCGTGCGGTGGGGCTGGCGTGACCTGTACGAGTTCGATGCGGTGGCCCTTCGGCTGCGGGCGGCATTCGCACGCGGACTGCGCCCGGATCGTGCGCCGAGACTATGGACGGCCCAGCCCGTCTTGTCACCCCATTCGACCGCCTAGTTGATCATTACAGGCGGTCGAACGGGGTGACAAGGGTCAGCGGCGGGCGGCGTGGACGGCCGCGCCGACGAACCCGCTGCGCTCGGCGTCCGAGGAGATCCGCACCGGCGGCAGCTCGCCGGCACCCGCGCGCACCCATGGGTCGAAGAGGTCCCAGGACGCGGCCATCGATCCGCCGACGACCAACGCGTCGGCGGCAAAGCCGGCCACGGCCCCGCCGACGACTCGGCCGAGCACGCCGAATGCGTGCTGCAGCACGGCCGCGGCCCGCTCGTCACCGGCCCGGGCCAGCGCCGCGATCTCGCGGACGTCGGCCGACGCGTCACCCCCCGCCTCGCGGAACGCGCGCCGGATCGCGCGCCGCGACATGACGTCCTCGAGCGGCACGCCGTCGACGCTCAGGTGGTGGATGCGGCCGTCGCGCGGCACACCCGGGTCGACTACCCGGCCGTCGACCACCCAGCCCGACCCCACCCCCGTACCGAGGGTCAGCCCGACCAGCCGGGAGGCGCCCCGCCCGACGCCGGCCGTCCACTCCCCCAGCGCGAACGCGTCCGCGTCGTTGAGGAAGGCGACGTCGGCGCCGAGCGCCGAGCGCAGCGCCGTCCCGACGTCGACGCCGTGCAGCGCGCCGAACTTGCCGACCGCGGCGTCGAAGAGCGCCACCCCGCGCGCGTAGTCGAACGGGTCGGGCATGGCGACGCCCCACCCGACCCCCGCCGGCGCGCCCGCCGACCGTGCTGCCGACACGAACGCGGCGACCAGGTCGCCGGCGCGCGCGTCGGCGTCGAGCGGGAAGCGCACCGCGCCGGACACCGTCCACCCGTCGGGCGAGACCAGCGCGGCCGAGACGTGAGTGCCGCCGACCTCGAGAACCGGAATCACCGGACGCGACTAGAGCCGATACTCCTTGAGCAACCCGCGACTGATGATCGTCTTCTGAATCTCCGACGTACCCTCGCCGATGAGCAGGAACGGCGCCTCGCGCATGAGCCGCTCGATCTCGTACTCCTTGGAATAGCCGTAGCCGCCGTGGATGCGGAAGCTGTCCTGGGTGACCTCGGCGCAGTACTCGGACGCGATCAGCTTGGCCATGCCGGCCTCGACGTCGTTACGGGTGCCGGCGTCCTTGAGCCGGGCGGCGTTGACCATCATCAGGTGCGCAGCCTCGACCTTGGTGGCCATCTCGGCGAGCTTGAAGGCGATGGCCTGGTGCTCGGCGATCGGCTTGCCGAACGTCTTGCGCTGCTGGGCGTAGGCGACGCCGAGTTCGAACGCTCGGATCGAGATGCCACACGCGCGGGCGGCAACGTTGACGCGGCCGACCTCGACGCCGTCCATCATCTGGGCGAAGCCCTTGCCGCGGCCCTCCTCGCCGCCGAGCACGCGGTCGACGGGCACCCGGACGCCGTCGAGGATCATCTCGGTGGTCTCGACGCCCTTGTAACCCATCTTGTCGAGCTTGCCGGGGATCGTCAGACCGGGGCGGGTCTCGCCGAAGCCGGGCTCCTTCTCGATCAGGAACGTGCTCATGTTCTTGTAGACCGAGTCGTTGCCGAGGTCGTCCTTGACCAGCGTGGCCACGACCCGCGAGCCGCCGCCGTTCGTCAGCCACATCTTGGAACCGTTGATGACGAACTCGTCGCCCTCGCGCACGGCACGCGTCTTGATGGCCGCGACGTCGGAGCCGAGGTCGGGCTCGCTCATCGAGAACGCGCCGCGGATCTCGCCGGTGGCCATCTTCGGCAGGAAGTACTGCTTCTGCTCGTCGGTGCCGTGCTGGGCGATCATGTAGGCGACGATGAAGTGCGTGTTGATCACGCCCGACACCGACATCCAGCCCCGCGCGATCTGCTCGACGACCAGCGCGTACGTCAGCAGCGACTCGCCCAGACCGCCGTACTCCTCGGAGATCATCAGCCCGAACAGGCCCATCTCCTTCATGCCCTCGACGATGGCCTCGGGGAACTCGTCCTTGTGCTCGAGGTCGGTGGCGTAGGGGATGATCTCCTTGTCCACGAAGGTCTTCACCGCGGACAGGATCTCGGTCTGGATCTCGGTGAGTCCTGCGGTCTGGGCCAGGCGGGCCATAGGAACCTCCAGCTGCGCGCCGTCAACGGCGCGTGTCTCGGTTATTACCGCCGAGTATCCCCGGGTGGATCCGGGGCCGCCAACGCGGCGGCCGGTGACCTCGGTCTCGGCGCGGGGCAAGCCCGGCTCATCGATGTCGCCGAGCCGGCCCTGGGGCAGCACTTCGCCGGCTGGTCCAGAATGGGGCGAGGGCTCCGGCCGACGGGAGGACGGATGAGCACGCTGACGGTCGACGCCGAGGGCACCCCGGTGCTGGCGCCGCTGCTCGCCCAGTTCGACACCTCGCTCGACTTGCTGCTCCAGCGCCTCGACGGCCTCACCGACGACGAGTACCGCTGGTCGCCCGTGCCCGGCGCCGCCGACCTGGTGCCGGTGGTCGGCGGCGCGTCGGTGGCAGCCGACAACGACGGTGGCGAGCCGATCCGCACCATCGCCTGGATGCTCGCGCACCTGGTGGACTGCTTCCTGACCCGCGCCGACCACGTCGACGGCACCCACTCGCTCGCCGAGGCCTACGGTCCGTTCCCGACGACGGCCGCGGACGCGGTCGACGAGTTCGTCCGAGCCGCCGCACGCTGGCGCGCAGCCGTGGCCGGGGCCAACGCCGAACAGGCCGTCCAGGTCGGCTACTCCCAGTACCCCGGCGGGCTGGACCGGACCCTGTCGTTCGTCGACATCGTTTGGTGGGTGAACCGCGAGCTGATCCACCACGGTGCCGACATCGCGCTGATCCGTGATCTGTATCTAGCCCTCGGCGAGTAGGCGGGCGGCCCTGCTAGGTTCCGAAAACGCCTGTCGAGCAAAGGGAGCTCATGCGCACCGCAAAGGATTTCTTCACCCCGCTGGCCGTCGGAGCACCTGCTCCGCTGCGTGAGATCCCGGCGCGGCCGTCGCGGGCGATCCACTTCTTCGACCCGAGCAACGCCAAGATGGCGGCGAAGATCCCGGCCATGGTCGGCACCGTCGACGTCCTGCTCGGCAACCTCGAGGACGCGGTCAAGGCCGACAACAAGCAGGCCGCCCGCAGCGGGCTCGTCGACATCGCGAAGGCGACAGACTTCGGCCCGACGCAGCTGTGGACGCGCGTCAACTCACTGGACTCCCCGTGGGGGCTGGACGATCTCGTCACCCTCGTCACCGAGATCGGCGACAAACTCGACGTGATCATGGTGCCGAAGGTGCAGGG
>CAZZZE010000184.1:0-5636 GCA_964658365.1 uncultured Jatrophihabitantaceae bacterium | reverse complement strand
ATCCCGGCCGTCAAGCTCATGCGCAGCGCGGCCGCCTACTGGCGCGGCAGCGAGAAGAACCCGCAGTTGCAGCGCATCTACGGCACCGCGTGGGCCAGCCGCGACGACCTCAAGGCCCACCTGCAGCGTCTCGAGGAGGCGGCCAAGCGCGACCATCGCAAGCTGGGCGTCGAGCTGGACCTGTTCTCGTTCCCCGACGAGCTCGGCTCGGGGCTGGCCGTGTTCCACCCCAAGGGCGGCATCCTGCGCAAGGAACTCGAGGACTACGTCCGGCAGCGGCACCTGGACGAGGGCTTCGACTTCGTGTCGACGCCGCACATCAGCAAGGACGGGCTGTTCCATACTTCCGGGCACCTGCCGTACTACGCCGACACCATGTTCCCGCCGATGGACGTCGAGAACTCCGAGTACCGGCTCAAGGCCATGAATTGCCCTATGCACAACCTGATCTACCGTTCCCGCGGCCGGTCCTACCGCGAGCTGCCGCTGCGGCTGTTCGAGCTGGGCGGCGTCTACCGCTACGAGATGTCCGGCGTCGTGCACGGGCTGACCCGCGTTCGCGGGTTGACCATGGACGACTCGCACAGCTACTGCACCGCCGAGCAGGCGCCCGAGGAGATCCGCAAGCTGCTCGACTTCCTGCTCGGCCTGCTGCGCGATTTCGGGCTCGACGACTTCTACCTCGAACTCTCGACCCGCGACGACTCCGACAAGTTCATCGGTTCCGACGAGGACTGGGCGGTCGCCACCAAGACCCTCGAGGACGTCGCGCTCGCGTCCGGGCTCGAACTCGTCCCCGACCCCGGTGGCGCCGCCTACTACGGACCGAAGATCTCCGTCCAGGCCAGGGACGCGATCGGCCGCACGTGGCAGATGTCCACCGTGCAACTGGACTTCAACCAGCCGGCCCGCTTCGAGCTCGAGTACCAGGCTGCGGACGGCACCCGCAAGCAGCCGGTGATGATCCACTCCGCGAAGTTCGGGTCGGTCGAGCGGTTCATCGGCGTACTGACCGAGCACTACGCCGGGGCGTTCCCGACCTGGCTCGCGCCGGTGCAGGTCGTCGGCATCCCGATCAGCGAGGAGCAGAACGGCTACCTCGAGCAGGTGGCCGACCGCCTCTCGACCCGGGGCATCCGGGTCGAGGTCGACACCTCCGACGACCGGATGCAGAAGAAGATCCGCACTGCCCAGAAGCAGAAGGTGCCGTTCATGCTCATCGCCGGCGAGACCGACGCCGAGGCAGGCGCCGTGTCGTTTCGCTACCGCGACGGCTCGCAGCGCAACGGCATCCCGATCGACGAGGCGATCGAGGAGATCGTCTCGACGGTGGCCCGCCGGGTGAACCCGTCACCGACGGCCGAACTGTATGTCTGACGGCGCCCCGGTCGTCGAACCGGCCGAGGCGTTCGCCGGCGAGGCGGACGGGTTCGGCCGGTTGTGGACCCCGCACCGGATGGCCTACATCCAGGGCGAGAACAAGCCGGTGCACGACGGCGCCGACGCCTGCCCGTTCTGCTCGGCGCCCCAGCGCTCGGACGAGGACGCGCTCATCGTGGCCCGTGGGGCGCACGTGTTCGTGGTGCTCAACCTCTATCCGTACAACTCGGGCCACCTGATGTCCGTGCCGTACCGCCACGTCGCCGACTACTCCGAGCTCACGCCCGACGAGACGCTCGAGCTGGCGCAGTTCACCCAGCGGGCCATGCAGGTGCTGCGGGCGGCGATGGCCCCGCACGGGTTCAACCTCGGCATCAACCAGGGCAATGTCGCCGGGGCCGGCATCGCCGCCCACCTGCACCAGCACGTGGTACCGCGGTGGGGTGGCGACACCAACTTCATGCCGGTCGTGGCACACACCCGGGTGCTGCCCCAGCTGTTGTCCGACGCCCGGTCCCAGCTCGCGGCGGCGTGGTCGGCGGCCGGGTAGTGGGCCTGCACCTGCGCGGAGTCTTCCTGCCGGACGAGGCCCAGCGCGACGCCTGGATCCTCGACGGGCGGCTGACGTTCGAGCGGCCGTCCGGCGAGCACGACACCGTCGCCGCCGGCGGCTGGATCACTCCCGGCTTCGTCGACGCCCACTGTCACATCGGCCTGGCCCCGGCCGGGCACGTGCCCGACCCGGACGCGATGGCCGAGCAGGCCCTGCTCAACCGTGACTCCGGTGCCCTGCTGGTGCGCGACGCCGGCTCACCGGTCGACAACCGCAGCGTGCAGCAGCGCGACGACCTGCCCCGGCTCATCCGCGCCGGCCGGCACATCGCCCGGCCCAGGCGCTACATCCGCGAGCTCGGCGTCGAGGTCGAGCCGGAACAGTTGGTCGCCGAGGTCGAGGCGCAGGTGGCGGCCGGCGACGGCTGGATCAAGATCGCCGCGGACTGGATCGACCGCAGCGCCGGTGACCTCACGCCGACCTTCCCCGACGACGCGATCGCCGCTGCCATCGGCCGGGCCCACGAACTGGGTGCGCGCGTCGCCGCGCACGTCTTCGGCGAGGACGCGCTGCCCGCCCTGATCGCCGCCGGCGTCGACTCCATCGAGCACGGCACCGGACTCACCGACGACCTCATCGGCGCAGCGCGCGACGCCGGCTGCGCGGTCGTCCCGACGCTGATCAACATCGACAACTTCCCGCAGATCGCGCTCGGTGGGGCCGCGAAGTTCCCGGCCTATGCCGCCCACATGCGCGCGCTGTTCGCCACGTCGCGCGAGCGCATCCGCTCGGCGTGGGAGGCGGGCGTCTCCGTCTACACCGGCACCGACTCCGGCGGCTCGCTGCCGCACGGGCTGATCCGCAGCGAGATCCTGGCCCTGATCGGCGCCGGGATCCCGCAACCCGACGTCATCGCGCAGGCGTCCTGGCGGGGCCGGCAGTGGCTCGGCCTGCCCGGTCTCGAGGAGGGCGCCCCGGCCGACCTTGTCGTCTACGACTCCGACCCGCGCACCGACCTGGCGGCCATGATGTCGCCGCGGCGAATCGTGCTGCGCGGCGCCGTGGTTGCCTGAGGGGTCGCCTGATTGCCGGTTCGACCGCTCGGTCTGGCAGAATGGCGGGCTGAGTACCGGCAGTCGCGTGGCCCCTCTCACCGCGCCCTGCCAGTCCATCCGGACGCCTCGCCTCCCGGTGTGCCCCACCCGGCGACGACGCGCCCATCACTTCCCTGAGTCTGGAGCACCACACACGTGGCCACGAAGATCAAGCTCACGCGCATCGGCAAGATGCGTGAGCCGCACTACCGCATCGTCGTCGCGGACTCGCGCAACAAGCGCGACGGCCGCTCGATAGAGACGATCGGCGAGTACCACCCGAAGAGCGACCCGTCGGTGATCAAGGTCGACGGCGACCGCGCCGCGTACTGGCTCGGTGTCGGCGCGCAGCCGACCGAGGCCGTCGCCGCCATCCTCAAGGTCACCGGTGACTGGCAGAAGTTCAAGGGCCTGCCGGCTCCGGAGCCGATGAAGGTCGCCGCGCCGAAGCCCGACAAGCGCGCTGCGTTCGACGCCGCCCTGGCCGAGGCCTCCGGCAACTCGAGCGAGAGCTCGGGCGCCGCCACCACGCCGCGCAAGAAGGCACCGGCCAAGAAGACCGCCGCGGAGCCGGCGGCCGAGACCGCACCGCCGGCCGACGCGGCCGCCCCGGCGGAGAGCTGACGTGCTCGAGGAGGCCCTCGAGCACCTGGTCAAGGGCATCGTCGACCACCCGGACGACGTGCGCGTCGACATGATCGACAACCGCCGCGGTCAGCGTCTCGAGATTCGCGTGCACCCGGAGGACCTCGGCCGGGTCATCGGCCGCAACGGCCGCACGGCCAAAGCGCTGCGCCAGGTCATGAGCGGGGTCGGCGGCTCGGTGGGTGCCAGCGGCATCCGCGTCGACGTCGTCGACGTCGACCGCCGCTGAGCGTTCGGTGACGCAGGAGCTGATCGCCGTCGGGCGTATCGGCCCGGCGCGCGGCGTGCGCGGAGACGCGTTCGTCGAGCCCTGGACCGACACGCCCGACGAGCGGTTCGCCCCCGGCACCGTCCTGCGCACGGACCCCGCCGCGGCCGGCCCGCTGACCGTCGAGCACGTCAACCTCAACGGCCCGCGCATGGTCGTGCACTTCGCCGGCGTCGAGACCCGCGAGGCCGTTGAGGCGCTGCGTGGAGTCCGGCTCGTCGTCGATGCCGCCGAGCGGCCCGAGCTCGACGACCCCGACGAGTTCTACGCCAGCGACCTCGTGGGGTTGGCCGCGCACACCGTCGACGGCGCCGAGCTGGGCCCGGTGGCCGACGTGCTCGACATCGCCGGCGCCGACTACCTGGTGCTGCACGTCGACGGCGTCGAACGGCTGGTGCCGTTCGTCTCGGCGGTCGTGCCGGACGTCGACCTCGATGCCGGAACGGTCACCGTCGACCCGCCCGAGGGCCTGTTCGAGCTGTGACCATGCCGGCGCTGCGACTCGACGTCGTCACGATCTTCCCCGACTACCTGGCCCCCCTGCACCAGTCCCTGCTGGGCAAGGCGGTCGCCCGCGGCCAGGTCCGGGTGGGCGTGCACGACCTGCGGCAGTGGACGAGCGACGTCCACCACACCGTCGACGACACGCCGTACGGGGGCGGTCCGGGCATGGTGATGCGACCCGAACCGTGGGGCCGCGCACTCGACGAGCTGGCTCCGCCCGGCCCGGCGCAGCCGCGCCTGATCGTCCCGACGCCGGCCGGGAAGCCGTTCACCCAGGCCGCCGCCGCCCGGCTGGCCACCGAACCCTGGCTGCTGTTCGCCTGCGGGCGCTACGAGGGCATCGACGCCCGCGTCGTCGAGCACGCCGCAGAGCGGATGCCGGTCGAGGAGATCTCGCTCGGCGACTACGTGCTCGCCGGGGGAGAGGTGGCGGTGCTCGTCATGGCCGAGGCCATCGGCCGGCTGTTGCCCGGGGTGCTGGGCAACCCTGCGTCGGCGGTCGACGACTCGTTCGCCGCCGGGCCCGCAGGGCTGCTCGAGGCCCCGGCGTACACCAAGCCTGCCTCGTGGCGCGGCCACCAGGTTCCCGACGTCCTGCTGTCCGGTAACCACGCGGCCATCGCCGCGTGGCGGGCCGAGCGCAGCCGTGAACGCACCGCCGCGCGGCGCCCCGACCTGCTCGGCTGAGCGTCGGGCGAACCGGTCGGTTTCGGCAAGCAGTGCCGGATATGGCATCATCGTGGGGTTGCCTGTTGGCCGTATGACGCGATGGTGCGAGAGCCCGTCCGTCCCCGCAGGCTCACCGACCGAGACATCGACGAGAGCGAAGCTGCGACATGAACACCCTGGACACCCTCGACGCCGCATCGCTGCGCACCGACGTGCCGGATTTCCGGCCCGGTGACAGCCTGAAGGTCCACGTCCGGGTCATCGAGGGCAGCCGCTCGCGCGTCCAGGTGTTCCAGGGCGTCGTCATCCGTCGTCAGGGTGGCGGAATCCGCGAGACGTTCACCGTCCGCAAGGTGAGCTTCGGCGTCGGCGTCGAGCGCACCTTCCCCGTCCACACGCCGGTCATCGACATGATCGAGGTCGTCACCCGCGGCGACGTCCGCCGCGCGAAGCTCTACTACCTGCGCGAGTTGCGCGGCAAGAAGGCGAAGATCAAGGAGAAGCGCGAGACCGTCGCCCGCTG
>CAZZZE010000183.1:4591-5665 GCA_964658365.1 uncultured Jatrophihabitantaceae bacterium | reverse complement strand
AACACCGGTAGTGAGAGCTTCGGCATCGTCCTGCTCGAGGCGATGGCCGCCGGACGTCCCGTGGTGGCCAGCGACCTGCCCGCGTTCCGTCGGGTGCTCGACCAGGGCCGGGCCGGGCGGCTGTTCCCGACCGGCGACCCGGTCGCGCTGGCCGACACGCTGCGCGAGGTACTCGGCGACGCGACCCTGCGGGCCGAGCTGGTCGGCGCCGGGACGCTGGCCGTCGCGCCCTACGACTGGGCGGTGATCGTGACCGACGTCCTGCGGGTCTACGAGCTGGCCATCGCCGGCACCGGCGCGCCCGCGTGAGTCGGGGCGCCCCGCTGCGGTACTAGTCTCGCCGGGTGCTTCTGATCGGCTGGCTGGTGCTCGCCGTCGTCGTGGCCGTGCTGCTCACCTCCTGGGTCACCTTCACGCTGACGCGCCTGGACCGCCTGCACGCCCGCGTCGACGCGGCCGAGGCCGCCCTCGACGCCCAGCTGGTGCGGCGGGCGGTGGCCGTCCAGCGGCTCGTCGACGCACCGGGTTCCGGACTGTCAGCGGCGGACCGCGCGTTCTACTCCGCGGCCGCGCAGCAGGTGACGGCGCACGACACGAGTGACGTTCCCGCGGCGGCCGGCCAGCGGCAGGCGCTCGAGAACGCCGTCGGGCGGGCCGTCACCGACCTGCTCGCGCTGCCCGTGCGCCGGGACCCGGCCGTCGACGGCGAGTTGCGCGAAGCGGCTGCCCGCGTGCTGATCGCCCGCCGCTTCTACAACGACGCCGTGCGCGACACCCGCTCGCTGCGGGCACGGCGCATGCCCCGGCTCCTGCACCTGGCCGGCCATCGCGCCGAACCAGGTTTCTTCGACATCGACGACACGCTGCCCCCCGCGGCGGTTCGTGCGGCCGCGAGTGCGACGCTCGACCCTGCTCCACCGCTCGCCGACCCGAAAGAGGATCGATGACCACCAGGCCCTGCCCCGCCCGCGTCGCGGTCGGCTCGGTAGCCGCTGTCGCCCTGCTGGGTCTGACGGCCTGCACCGGCAGCAGCAGCACTGCCAAGAGCGGCACGCCGGCGCCGTCGTCGACCCG
>CAZZZE010000183.1:0-4581 GCA_964658365.1 uncultured Jatrophihabitantaceae bacterium | reverse complement strand
CACCGACCGCGACCACCTCGGCCGTC
Source organism: uncultured Jatrophihabitantaceae bacterium (assembly GCA_964658365.1). GTDB lineage: Bacteria > Actinomycetota > Actinomycetes > Mycobacteriales > Jatrophihabitantaceae > Jatrophihabitans. The sequence continues at coordinate 4,555 of CAZZZE010000183.1, read as the reverse complement.
GCCAAACCGGCCGGCGCCACGAACCCCTACACCGGCGTCGGTGGGGTGCCGCGGACACCGGTGATCGCGGTGAAGATCGACGACACCGCACCCGGGCGCCCGCAGGTCGGGATCGACAAGGCCGACGTCGTCTACATCGAGGCCGTCGAGGCCGGCTACACCCGCCTCGCCGCGATCTTCGGCACGAACAAGCCGAACGTCGGCTACGTCCGCAGCACGCGCCCGAGCGACCCGGACCTGCTGCTGCAGTACGGCAAGATCACCGAGGCCTACTCCGGCGGGGCGAAAGTGTCGCTCGCGATCCGTGCGAAGAGCGGCCTCAACGGCTGGAGCAACGACGCGGGCGCTGCCTACTACGTGCGCAACACCCGCTCGGAGTCCGACTACATCAACCTGACGCTGGACCTCGCCAAGGTCGCGAAGAAGGTCAAGACCGCCAAGCCCAAGAGCAACGGTTGGACGTTCAATCCGAGCCTGGCCGGGTTGCCGGCCACGGCCGGTACCGACGTGCGCACGACGGTCACCGGCACGTACAACGTCAGCACGGGCACCGCGGTGCAGTTCAGGTGGAACGCCGCCATCAAGAAGTACGTCCGCTACATCAACGGCGTCGCCCAGCACGCGGCCGACGGCAAGCTCGTGACGGCCACCAACGTCATCGTGCAGTCCTGCGAGGTGCACTCCTACACCTCCGACCGCGACGTCAACGGCTACCCGGCGCAGTTCACGACGACCATCGGTTCGGGCGCGGTGTCGGTGTTCCGCCAGGGCAAGCGGGTCGACGGCACGTGGTCTCGGGCCACGGTGGGCGCAGGGACCACGCTGCGGGCCAGCAACGGCAGGCCGCTGACGCTGAACCCCGGGAACACCTGGGTGGTGCTCATCCGTAAGGGCGTTCCGGTGCGCGGCTAGAATTGCCGGCATGTCCACACCCGAAGACCGGCCCACCGTTGGCACCGCGCGCGTCAAGCGGGGCATGGCCGAGATGCTCAAGGGCGGCGTCATCATGGACGTCGTCACCGCCGAGCAGGCCCGCATCGCCGAGGACGCCGGCGCCGTGGCCGTCATGGCCCTCGAGCGGGTGCCTGCCGACATCCGAGCCCAGGGCGGCGTGTCGCGCATGAGCGACCCCGACATGATCGACTCGATCGTGTCCGAGGTGTCGATCCCGGTCATGGCCAAGGCCCGTATCGGGCACTTCGTCGAGGCGCAGGTGCTGCAGTCGCTCGGCGTCGACTACATCGACGAGTCCGAGGTCCTGACCCCCGCCGACTACGCGAACCACATCGACAAGTGGAACTTCACCGTGCCCTTCGTCTGCGGGGCCACCAACCTGGGCGAGGCGCTGCGCCGCATCTGCGAGGGCGCAGCCATGATCCGCTCGAAGGGCGAGGCCGGCACCGGCGACGTCAGCAATGCCACCACCCACATGCGCAAGCTGCGTGACCAGATCCGCTGGCTGCAGAACCTGCCCGAGGACGAGTTGTTCGTCGCAGCCAAGGAGCTGCAGGCGCCCTACGACCTGGTCCGCGAGGTCGCGGCCCTCGGCAAGCTGCCCGTGGTGCTGTTCACCGCCGGCGGCATCGCCACCCCGGCCGATGCGGCCATGATGATGCAGCTGGGTGCCGAGGGCGTGTTCGTCGGCTCGGGCATCTTCAAGTCCGGCAACCCGGTCCAGCGCGCCGAGGCGATCGTCAAGGCCACCACGTTCTTCGACGACCCCGACGTCATCGCCAAGGTCTCGCGCGGGCTCGGCGAGGCGATGGTCGGCATCAACGTCGACGAGATCCCCGAACCGCACCGGCTGGCCGAACGGGGCTGGTAGCCGCCGACAGCATGGTGTGTGTCCACGGGTTGTATTACGGCCGTAATACAACCCGTGGGTGAGTGCCTGGTCCCTGCTGAGCGCGCTCGCTGAGGTACTTGTTGTCGGCAGGGTCGCCTAGCTTGGCGCCATGACCGATACCAGGGAAGCGCGGATCGCGTACGCGCTGGCCGAACTCGAGGCAAGGGTGGGCCGCCGAGGACTCCGCTGAATCACTGTTGTCGCGACGTCGCAGGGTGCCGGGAACATCGACCGTGTACTCACTGCGGCTCGACTCCGCGGAGGTCGCGGCGCTCGAGGTGCAAGCAGCGGCCCGCGGCCTGAAACCGAGTGTCCTGGCGCGCAACCTGATCCGCGTCGGCCTGCGTCCGCAGCACGACGACGCGCTGGGCGCAGCGGTATCTCGCGTCCACGATGCGCTCGCCGAAGTGAGCGGCCTGCTGGGTCGCTAGGCAGGCCGGGCGGCTAGGCTGGCGAGTCGTGCTGACCGTCGGCGTGCTGGCCCTGCAGGGCGACGTGCGCGAGCACCTGCACGCCCTCGAGGCCGCCGGGGTCGACGCCGTGCGGGTGCGCCGGCCCGCCGAGCTCGAGCACCTGGACGGGCTGGTGCTGCCGGGCGGTGAGTCGACCACGATCGTCAAGCTGGCCCGGACCTTCGAGCTGCTCGAGCCGCTGCGGGCCCGGATCGCGGCCGGCCTGCCGGTCTACGGCTCGTGCGCCGGGATGATCCTGCTCGCCGACCGCGTCGACTCTGGGGGAGACCCTCTCGAGGCGACGTTCGGCGGCATCGACATCACCGTGCGGCGCAACGCCTTCGGCCGGCAGGTGGACAGTTTCGAGCAGGACGTCGATGTCGCCGGCGTCGAGGGCGAACCCGTGCGGGCGGTGTTCATCCGGGCGCCCTGGGTGCAGGAGGTCGGGCCCGGCGCGGTCCCGCTCGGCGCCACGAGCGAGGGGCACGTCGTCGCGGTGCGGCAGGGGCCGCTGCTGGCGACGTCCTTCCACCCGGAGATGACCGGCGACCTGCGCGTGCACGCGCTGTTCGTGCGCATGGTCGCCGAGAGCCGCGACTAGGGGTCGCGGCTACGATGGCCTGGTGAGTGGTCATTCGAAATGGGCGACAACCAAGCACCAGAAGGCGGCCAAGGACGCCAAGCGGGGCAAACTGTTCGCCAAACTCATCAAGAACATCGAGGTCGCGGCCCGCATGGGCGGCGGTGACGTCGACGGCAACCCGACCCTGTTCGACGCCGTGCAGAAGGCGCGCAAGAACTCCGTCCCGATCGACAACATCGAGCGCGCGGTCAAGCGCGGCTCGGGCGCCGAGGCCGGCGGGGCCGACTGGCAGACGATCATGTACGAGGGCTACGGCGCGAGCGGCGTCGCCCTGCTCGTCGAGTGCCTCACCGACAACCGCAACCGCGCCGCGATGGAGGTCCGCACCGCGATGACCCGCAGCGGCGGCTCGCTGGCCGACCCTGGCTCGGTGGCCTACCTGTTCAACCGCAAGGGCGTCGTCATCGTGCCGGACTCCGGATTGTCCGAGGACGACGTGCTGCTGGCCGTCCTGGACGCCGGCGCCGAGGAGGTCAACAACCTCGGCGGCGCCTATGAGGTCATCTGCGAGCCGACCGACCTCGTGCCGGTGCGCACCGCGCTGCAGGAGGCCGGCATCGAGTACGAGTCGGCCGACCAGTCCTTCCTGCCCAGCCTGCAGGTGCCCCTCGACGAGGACGGCGCCCGCAAGGTGCTCCGGCTCGTCGACGCGCTCGAGGACCTCGACGACGTGCAGAACGTCTACGCCAACTTCGACGTCAGCGACGAGGTGCTCGAGGCCGTCGGCGCGGAGTAGTCAGACCGGGTTTTTGGCCCAGAATTTGAACAGCGCGTAGCCCGAGTCCCACAGGCCCCGGTCGGCGCCGGTGAGCCCGGCCAGCCAGTCGACGAAGCGGAAGAAATAGTCGTTGAGCTGCTGCACGTAGAGCAGCAGCACGATGACGCCGAGCATGCCCCACGGCTTGATCTTGTCGCCGATGCGCTGGGTCTCGGGATCGAGGTAGGGCTCGATGACCCCCCAGCCGTCCAGGCCCGGCACCGGCAGCAGGTTGAGCACGGTCGCGGTGATCTGCAGGAAGCCGAGGAACGCCAGCGCGGCCCAGAAGCGGGCGTGCGAATCCGCCGAGCCATAGGTCTGGAAGTCGCTGAGGTGCGACTTCGCGACCAGCAGCAGTGCCACGCCGATGACGAGGTTGACGGCCGGCCCGGCGAACGACGCCACGCTCTGCATCACCCGGCTGCGGAAGGCGTGCCGGTGCAGGTAGACCGCGCCGCCGGGCAGCCCGATCCCGCCCTGCACGATGAAGAACAGCGGCAGCAGGATCGACAGCACGGGGTGGGTGTACTTGAACGGGTTCAGCGTCAGGTAGCCCGCCTGCTCGACGCTGCGGTCACCCGCGCGGTAGGCGGCGTAGGCGTGCGCAAACTCGTGGAAGCAGACCGAGACGATCCAGCCACCGAGGACGAACACGAGCACGCCGAAGTCCCCGAGACGCGAGCCCTGGTCCGTCTCGACCCAGGCGAGCAGCCCGCCGGCAGCGGTGACCGCGACGAAAGCCAGGAACAGCGGGCTGGGGCGCACGACCCCGCGGCGCTGGCCCAGGTTGTAGACGGACATGGCCGATACGGTACGGATGCCTGCTGGGCCAGCACGGCGCGGCGTGGCGTGGCGTG
>CAZZZE010000182.1:4542-5671 GCA_964658365.1 uncultured Jatrophihabitantaceae bacterium | reverse complement strand
GGTTGACGATGTCGGCGTTGACCTGGCCGGTGAGCACCATGCGCACGATCGTCATCGCCTCCGGCGTGGTGACCCGCAGGCCGCCGCGGAACTCCGAGGCGATCCCGAGTCGCTCGAGGTGCTCGGTGATCTGCGGGCCGCCGCCGTGCACCACCACGGGACGCAGGCCGGCGTAGCGCAGGAAGGCGACGTCCTCGGCGAACGCGGCCTGCAGGTCGGGGCTGGTCATGGCGTTGCCGCCGTACTTGATCACCACGATCTTGTTGTGGAAGCGCTGCAGCCAGGGCAGCGCGTCGACCAGCGTGGCCGCCTTGGCCTGCGCTCGTTCCCGGGCGTCGGTCATGACGAGTACGCCGAATTCTCTTCGACGTAGGCGTGCGAGAGGTCGTTCGTCCAGATGGTCGCGGTCTGCCGGCCGGATTTCAGGTCGACGAGGATGTGGATGTCGCGGCCGGAGAGGTCGACGAGCTCGCGAGCGTCGCCGGCGGCGCCGTTGCGGCAGATCTGCACGCCGTTCATGGCGACGTCGAGTTCGTCGGGCTCGAAGACGGCCTGGGTGGTGCCGACCGCGGCGAGCACCCGCCCCCAGTTGGGGTCGCTGCCGAACAGCGCGCACTTGAGCAGGTTGTTGCGGGCGATGCTGCGCCCGACCTCGACGGCGTCGGCCTCGGTGGCCGCGCCGACGACCTCGATGCGGACCTCCTTGGTGGCACCCTCGGCGTCGGCGAGCAGCTGCGCGGCGAGGTCGGCGCAGACGGCGTGAACCGCGGCCGCGAGCTCTTCGGGCCGCGGCGCGATGCCGGAGGCGCCGCTGGCCATCAGCACGACGGTGTCGTTGGTGGACATGCAGCCGTCGGCGTCGATGCGGTCGAAGGTGGTGCGGGTGGCCTCCTCTAGCGCGGCGCGGACGGTGTGGTTGTTGGCCAGGGCGTCGGTGGTCAGGACGCAGAGCATGGTGGCCAGGCCCGGTGCGAGCATGCCCGCGCCTTTGGCCATGCCGCCGACCGTCCAGCCGTCGCGGTGCACGACGGCCTGCTTGGCGCGGGTGTCGGTGGTGCGGATGGCCTCGGCGGCGTCACCACCGCCGTCGGCGGACAGCGCCGCCGCGGCCGCGTCGATGCCGCTGAGC
>CAZZZE010000182.1:0-4532 GCA_964658365.1 uncultured Jatrophihabitantaceae bacterium | reverse complement strand
TCATCGGCAACCGCTCGCCGATCAGACCGGTGGAGCACACGGCGACATCGCCGGCGTCGACGTCGATCGCCGAGCTGACATACTCGGCGGTACGGTGGGTGTCGGCGAAGCCGTCGGGGCCGGTGCAGGCGTTCGCGCCGCCGGAGTTGAGGATGACCGCGCGCAACCGCCCGTCGCCGACGGCCTGTTGCGTCCAGTGCACCGGCGCCGCCTTGACCCGGTTGCCGGTGAAGACGGCGGCCGCGTCCTTGCGCGGGCCGTCGTTGACGACGAGCGCGACGTCGAGGCCGCCATTCGCCTTGAGCCCGGCCGCCACCCCGGCCGCCCGGAAGCCCTGTGCCGCCGTCACGCTCATGGCGCGACGCCATCGGTCGACAGGCCGGCCGTCTCGGCGAGGCCGAGCATCAGATTCGCGTTCTGCAGGGCCTGGCCGGCCGCGCCCTTGCCGAGGTTGTCGACGGTGCAGGTGAGCACGAAGCGCCCGGAGTCCTGGTCGGTGGCCAGCTGGAGGTGCGCGCTGTTCGAGCCGACGGTCGACGACGTGTGCGGCTGCTGTCCGGCCGCGAGCAGGTGGACGAACGGCTCGTCGGCGTAGGCCGCGGCGAGGGCGTCCCGCGCGTCGGCCTCGGTGGCGCCTGCCGCCGGCCGCACGGCGACGCTGGACAGGATCCCGCGGGGCATCGGTGCGAGGACGGGCACGAAGGTCAGGCCGGTGATCCCGGCGGCCTGCTTGATCTCTGGGACATGACGGTGGGCGCCGACCTTGTAGCCGGATAGGTCGCCCATCACCTCGCTGCCGAGCAGGTGGACGAGCGGGGACCGACCGGCCCCGGACGTCCCGCTGGCCGAGGTGACGACGACGTCGGTCGATTCGATCACTCCTGCTGCGACGAGCGGGGCGAGCGGCAGGATCGCAGCCACGGCGTGGCAGCCGGTGTTCGCGACCCGCTGCGCGGTAGCGATCTTCGCTCGCTGGCCGGGCAGCTCGGGCAGGCCGTACGTCCATGGCTGGTGGTAATCGCCGCCGTAGTAACGCGCGTGTGCGGCCTCGTCGGTGAGCCGGTGGTCGGAGCCGAGATCGACGATCCGCACCGACTGCGGCAGCTGGGCGGCCAGCGCTGAGGAGGCGCCGTGCGGCAGGGCCAGGAAGACGAGGTCGGCATCGGCGAGGGTCTTGGGCGACGTCTCGCCGAAGGCGAGGTGCGCCAGCGACCGCAGGTTCGGATGCACCGCCCCGAGCTGCTGACCGGCATTGGCGTGAGCGGTGACCGCGACGACCTCGAGATCCGGATGCGCGGCGACGAGGCGCAGCAGCTCGCCCCCGGCGTACCCGCTGGCTCCCGCGACGGCGACCCGGATTCCCATATGCAGGATTATGCACTGCCCCGCAACTTCATACGAACTCGGGGTCTACGAGCGCAGCCGCGCGCCGGTGGACTCCCCCGCCCGGGCCACTGCGGCATCCCGGGCGGCGGTGGCCTCCTCGACGGTGAGCGTGCGGTCGGGCGCGCGCAGGCGCAGGGCGAACGCCAGCGACCTGACCCCGGCGCCGAGCCGGTCACCGGCGTAGACGTCGAACAGCCGCACGTCCTCGAGCAGCTCGCCCGCGCCGTCGACCAGGGCTGCCTGCACGTCGGCCGCGGCAACGCCGTCGTCGACGACCAGCGCGACGTCGAGCAGCACCGGCGGGTAGCCGGAGATGTCCGGCGCCCGGGCGGGCCCCGGAACAGCGAAGGCGGTGAGGTCGAGCTCGACGGCGCAGGCCCGTTCGGGCAGGCCGAGGGCGGCGATCACCCGCGGGTGCAGCTCGCCGGCGTGCCCGATGACGGTGTCGCCGAGCAGCAGCTGGGCGCAGCGGCCGGGGTGCCACGGCGCGTACTCGCCGGCTCGCACGGCCAGCTCGGCGCGCGCGGCGCGAGCCACGACCCGTGCGACCTCGACGGCGTCGGCCCAGGTCACGGGCCGGGCGTCGCCCCACCAGCCCTTCGGCTCGAGCGTCCCGGCGAGCACAGCGCCCAGATGCTTGGGCTGGTCGGGCAGCGTCGCGTCGAGAGCCACCAGCTGGTCGTCGGACGGGCGGGCGGCGATGCCCGGCAGCTCCGCCGGCCGATCGCCGTCGTGCGCGAGGAACACCAGGCCGGTCTCGACGATCGCCAGGTCGCGCGCGCCGCGTCCGAGGTTGCGGGTCGCGGCCGAGAGCAGGCCGGGCAGCAGCGAGGTGCGCAGCTCGGGCTCGTCCTCGGACAGCGGGTTGGCCAGTCGGATCGCGCTGCGGCGCAGGTCGTCGGCAGGCAGCCCGAGGACGTCGTGGACGGCCGGTGCGACGAACGGGTACGACAGGACCTCGGTCAGACCCCACCCCGCGACCGCGCGCGAGATGTCGCGCTCGAGCTGCTGGCGCGCGGTGAGGCCGCGGCCGGCCGGCGCGCTGGGCAGCACCGACGGCAGGTTTTCGTAGCCCGCGAGCCGCACGACCTCCTCGACGAGGTCGGCGGGCAGGAGCAGGTCGGGGCGCCACGAGGGCGGCTGGACGCGAATGACGTCGGCGTTCCCGACGGGTTCGTCGAGCGAGCAGCCGACGTCGAGGAGATAGGTGACGACATCGGCCGACGGGATCGGCATGCCGGCCGTCCGCTCGGGCAGCGTGACCGGCAGTTCGACGGCCGCCAGCGGCACCGGGTCGCCGACCACCGTGTAACCCGGCGCTGCGCTCGCTCCCCCGTGCTCGACGAGCAGCTGGACGCACCGAGCGAGGGCGATGCCGGCGATCTCGGGGTCGACGCCGCGCTCGAAGCGCCGCGCCGCTTCGCTGGGCAGCTTGTGCCGGCGCACGGTGCGGGCCACGGTGTCCGGGTCCCAGTGCGCGGCCTCGAGCACGATGTCGGTGGTGGCGGCGCCGATCTCGGTCGACGCCCCGCCCATGACCCCGGCCAGCGCGACCGCGCCCGAGTCGTCGGCCACGACGACGTCGGACGGGTCGAGCGGGCGGACCGCGTCATCGAGCGTCGTGATCTTCTCGCCCGGCCGGGCTCGACGCACGCGGATCGGGCCGGTGAGCTTCGCGCGGTCGAAGGCGTGCAGCGGCTGGCCGGTCTCGAGCATGACGTAGTTCGTGATGTCGACCGCGAGCGAGATCGAGCGCATGCCGGCCTGCCGGAGCCGGGTGGCCAGCCAGCCGGGCGTCGGCGCGGTCGGGTCGAGGCCGGTGACGGCGCGGGCCGAGAACCGGTCGCACGCGTCCGGGTCGTCGACGTGGATTTCGTAGGCGCCACCGTCCGGCTCGGGCACGTCGGCGGCGATGTCGTGGAACGGCACGCGCAGCGCAGCCGCGGCCTCGCGGGCCAGCCCGCGCACCGACATCGTGTAGCCGCGGTCACTGGTGACCGCGACGTCGAGCACGGCGTCGTCGAGCCCGAGCAGGGCGAGCGGGTCGTCACCGGGCTGGGCGGAATCGGCGGGCAGCACGAGGATGCCGTCGAGGGGAGCGTGCGACCCGAGCGTGCGCACCGCATCGTCGCCGATCCCCAGCTCGCGGACCGAGCAGATCATCCCGTCCGAGATGTGGCCGTAGGTCTTGCGCGCGGCGATGGCGAAGCCGCCGGGCAGCATTGCGCCTGGCAGCGAGACCACGACGAGGTCGCCGGCTGCGAAGTTGTGCGCTCCGCAGACGATGCCGCGCGGGGCGCCGGCCGCGTGCTGCGGGCCGACGTCGACCGTGCACCAGTTGATGGTCTTGCCGTTCTTCTGCGGCTCGGGCTGCACCGACAGCACGCGCCCGACGACGATCGGCCCGGACAGGCTGTCGGCCGCGGACTCGACGCTCTCGACCTCCATCCCGACGCGGATGAGGGCCTCGGCGACGTCGCGCGGGCTCAGGCCGGAGGGCAGGTCGACGTGCTCGGCGAGCCAGCTGATGGGGACTCTCACTTCGGGGCCCCCGCGGAGTCGTGGAGTGGTTTGTGCGGAGCGACTTCGTGGGGTGACATCAGGCCTCCACCCCGAAGGCGGCGCTGAAGCGGACGTCGCCCTCGACGATGTCGCGCATGTCCTCGACGCCGTTACGGAACATCAGCGTGCGTTCGATGCCCATGCCGAACGCGAAGCCGCTGTAGCGCTCGGGGTCGATGCCGCAGGCGGTGAGCACGCGCGGGTCGACCATGCCGCAGCCGCCCCACTCGATCCAGCCCTCGCTCTTGCACGTGCGACACGGTCGATCGGGGTTGCCCACCGAGTCGCCGTGGCAGACGAAGCACTGCAGGTCCATCTCGGCGCTCGGTTCGGTGAACGGGAAGTAGTGCGGACGCAGCCGGGTGGCGATACCCGGGCCGAACATGTCGGCGACCATGTGGTCGAGGGTTCCGCGCAGGTGGGCCATGGTCAGCCCCTCGTCGACGGCGAGGCCCTCGAGCTGGTGGAACACCGGGGTGTGCGTCGCGTCGAGCTCGTCGGTACGGAAGACCTTGCCGGGACAGACGATGTAGATCGGCGGCGTGCGCTCGAGCATGGTGCGGATCTGGACGGGCGAGGTCTGC
>CAZZZE010000181.1:0-5714 GCA_964658365.1 uncultured Jatrophihabitantaceae bacterium | reverse complement strand
GGGCGCGAGCGTGCGCCGACTGGGCGCCATCACGGGCCTCGCCGTCGTCATCGGCAGCCCGGCCCGCAACGTCACCGCCGAGCACGCGCTGCGGCACGTGTTCGGCTACGCCGCCGTGAACGACGTCACCGCCCGCGACCAGCTCCGCGCCGACGGCGAGGCCACCCGCGCCAAGGGCTACGACTCGTTCTGCCCGCTGGGGCCGTGGGTCGAGACCGTGCTCGACCCGGCCGACCTGCGCGTCGTTACCCGCGTCAATGGCGAGACCAGGCAGGACGGTCGGACGAGCCGGCTGGTCCATGACGTCCGGACCCAGGTCGCCTTCGCCTCGACGGTGATGACCCTGTTGCCCGGCGACGTCATCGTCACCGGCACGCCGCCCGGCGCCGGTCCGCTCGCCGCGGGCGACTCGGTCAGCGTCGAGATCGAGGGCATCGGCACGCTGACGAACACGGTGGTGACGGCGTCATGAGCTCCGACGTCCGGGTGCGGTTCTGCCCGTCGCCCACCGGCAACCCGCACGTCGGCCTGATCCGCACCTGCCTGTTCAACTGGGCGTACGCGCGGCACGTCGGCGGCACGTTCGTGTTCCGCATCGAGGACACCGACGCCGCGCGGGACTCCGTCGAGTCCTATCACCAGCTGCTCGACGCGCTGCGCTGGCTGGGCCTTGACTGGGACGAGGGGCCCGAGGTCGGTGGCCCGTACGGCCCGTACCGGCAGAGCGAGCGGCGCGACGTCTACCGCGACGTGGCGGGACAGTTGTTGCAGGCGGGGCATCTGTACGAGTCCTACACGACGCCGGAGGAGACCGAGGCACGCCACCGCGCGGCCGGCCGCGACCCGAAGCTGGGCTATGACAATTTCGACCGCACCCTGACCTCCGATCAGCAGGCCGCCTACCGCGCCGAGGGCCGCCAGCCGGTGTTCCGGCTGCGGATGCCCGACGAGGACATCACGTGGCACGACGCGGTCCGCGGCGAGGTCACCTTCGCGGCCGCCAACGTGTCGGACTTCGTGGTCATCCGGGCCAGCGGCGATCCGCTGTACACGCTGGTCAACCCCGTCGACGACGCGCTGATGAAGATCACGCACGTGCTGCGTGGCGAGGACCTGCTGCCCTCCACTCCCCGGCAGATCGCCCTGTACCGCGCATTGATCGACATCGGCGTCGCCGACGCGGTGCCGACGTTCGGCCACCTGCCCTACGTCATGGGCGAGGGCAACAAGAAACTGTCCAAGCGCGACCCGCAGGCGTCGCTGAACACCTACCGCGACGCCGGTTACATACCCGAGGGTCTGTTGAACTACCTGGCCCTGCTCGGCTGGTCGATCGCCGACGACCACGACATCTTCAGCCTCGACGAGATGGTCGCCGCGTTCGACATCGCCGACGTCAACGCCAACCCCGCGCGCTTCGACACCCGTAAGTGTGAGTCGATCAACGCCTCGCACATCCGGTTGCTCGACGGCGCGGACTTCGCCCGGCGACTCGCCGCGCAGGTGTCCGGTGACGGGTTGCCGGTCGACGACGAGGTCATCGCCGCCGCCGCGCCGCTCGTCCAGGAGCGCGTGCAGACACTGCACGAGGGCGCCGGGATGATCCACTTCCTGCTGGTGCCTGAGACCGAGTTCAGCGTCGACGAGGCCGCGGCCGCCAAGCAGCTCGGCGAGGCCGGGCAGGCCGTGCTGGCCGCGGCGGTGCCGGTGCTCGAGGCGCTGAGCGACTGGTCGACCGCCTCGATCGAGGATGCCCTGCGGGCACAGCTCGTCGAGGCGATGCAACTCAAACCGCGCAACGCCTACGGACCGCTGCGGGTTGCGATCACCGGCCGCACCGTGTCGCCGCCGCTGTTCGAGTCGATGGAGATCCTCGGCCGTGAGCGCTCGCTGGGGCGGCTGCGGGCGGCGGCCCGACCGCTACCTGCGAAGCAGGGATGAGCGTCTGGATCAGCGCGGTGTGCTCGAGCGTGACGAAGTCGTGGTCGCCGTTGACGACGAGCACGGGCGCGGTGATGCGGGCCAGCTGCTCGTCCGTCCAGCCGCGGGTGTCGTTCTGGTTCTGTGACAGCGACTGCAGGAAGTCGTCGAACTGCTCGGGGTGCGGCGACAGGCGCTGGTAGGCGGCGCTGAAATCCGCGAAGTCCTGGGCTGTGGGCATCCGGGTCGACGTCCCCATCTCCGCGGGGTCGATGAAGTCCTTGTGCAGGCCGTCCGGCCGCACGCTCAGCGACACGGGTACGACCGATCGGACCCGTGTCGGGTGTTCGATCGCGAGCTGGACTGTGACGGCGGCACCCATGCTGTGCCCGAGCACACGTGCGCGCCCGATACCGAGGTGATCGAGCAGCGCGACGACATCCGATGCGCAGGCCGACGGCGAGATCTCGCGCTCGATGTTGGCCGTGCGTCCGTGTCCCTGCAGCTCAAGTGCGATCACCCGATGTCGTTGCGCGAGGGTGGGGTGAGCGCCGCGAAACTGAGGTCGAGGTGAGCATTCCGCCGCGGTGCGGCACGAGCGCGGTGCCGCCGCAGGAGTTGTCGTGCTCCTCGTAGTACAGGTGCAGGCCGTTGACGTCGGCGCAGCCGGAGGTGGTCATCGCTCACCTTTCCTTCCGCCGGCCGGCGGGCGGGGCGGCATCGATGTGCTCCATGGCGTGGACGGCAAGCCAGACCTCGGTGAGCCCGCTGGTGCGGGTGACGTCGAAGCCGGTGATCGTGGCGAAGCGGCGCAGCCGGTAGGTCAACGTGTTGGGGTGGATGTGCAGGGCCGCGGCGGTGTCCTCGACATGCCGATCGCGCCGTAACCACGTGGCTGCGGTGACCACGAGCTCGCTGCGGTGGCGGGCGTCGTACACGATTGCCGGTCCGAGGACCCTGTCGACGAGCGCGCGCAGCGCCTCGACGTCCTGGGGAAGCCAGCGGCCGGCCGCGTCGTCGGCGTCGTAACCGACAAGGCCGCGGCCGGTGTCGACGGCCCGCGCCCGGGCCCACCGGGCCTCGCGCTGAGCCAGCACGAGCGAGTCACCCATCCGCAGCGGGCTGCTCGTCCCGGTGGCCAGCGTGGGCTGCTCCCCGAGCGCGTCGGTCGTCGCCCGGCCGGCGGGCACCAGCAGCACCACCTCGCGTTCGCGCCGCAGGACGAGGTGGGGCAGCTCGGCGTGCTCGAGGGCCCGCACGAGCGGCGCGTCGTCGGGGGTCGGGTCGGCGGCACCGTCTGCGGCGACCGACGACGCGAGCACCAGCGAGGAGCCGGCCGGGAACCCGGCCCGCACCAGTCGCCGTCGGACGGTGCCGGCGTCGAGCACGCCGTCGAGCATCTCGGCCAGCGTCTCGGCGCCCTCGCGCCGCGCGGTCTCGCGCTGGTGGCGCAGCATGGTCAGCTGCAGCGCGGCCACCGTGGCGATGTGCTGCACGACGGTCAGGCCGCCGACCCGGGCACCGCGCCGCGGCCGGGCCACCAGGTAGCCTGCGGTGCCGCCGGGTGCCGAGACGGGCAGTACGAACCCGCCCGCCACCGTCGGCGCAGCCTGCTGGCCGTCGGCCGGCAGCGGCGGCAGGTCGCCGTCGGGCACCGGTACGCCGGGCAGTAGCGCGCGACCCTGCGCGGTGCACAGCGCGAGGTCGTAGCCGGACAGCTGTTCGAGGCGGGCGAACACCTCGGCTGTGTGCAGGTTCTCCTCGGTCAGCCAGCGCAGCGCGCCGAATACCTGCAGCTGCGCCCCGAGCCGCTCGGCGTCGCCGCCCGTGGACGCCGCGACCTCCTGCGCGATAGCGACGAACGGCACCGACAGCGGGACCTCGAGCAACGGGAAGCCGCGTTCGTCGGCCGCCCGGCGTAGCGCCGCGCTCAACGGCGGCGCGTGCAACTGGGCCGAGATCGCCAACGCCGACACTCCGGCGTCGTCGAGGCGGTGCAGGTAGGCCACCTGCGCGCGGGCTGGCCGGGGGACCGCCAGGCCGGTGGTCATGAGCAGCTCGGCGCCCAGCAGCCAGGGCGTCGGGTCGGGCAGCTCGCTGACGTGCGCCCACGACACCCGCCGCGACAGCCCGTCGGCACCGGCGAGCAGGACGAGCTGCAGGGCGGGGGAACGCAGCACGTCCTCGACGGTCAACGGCGCAGGTGTGGTCATCGGGCCAGTCTGGCGCACATTTTGTGTCTGGCCACAGCTGCTGGGGAGATCTTCGTGCTCTCACCAATTGCAACGCCGGGCGCGCGCCGACCAGACTTCCCCCACTCCCACTGGTCAGCGCAGACCTCGTCCGTCCCTACCTTCCCCGGATCCAGGAGCAACGCGCATGACGATCTCCACGTCCACAACGACCACGACGACTGCCCCGCCGCCTGCGCGGATCGAGTCGCGTTCGATCGACTACATCCCCGCGTCGGAGCGGCACGGCAAGGTCTGGCAGCAGGGGCCGTTCTGGTTCCTCGGCAACTTCCAGCCCTTCACTGTTGCGATCGGCCTGCTCGGCCCGGTCTTCGGGTTGTCGTTCTGGTGGACGGTGCTGGCGAGCGCGGTCGGCATCCTGTTCGGCACGTTCTTCATGGCCTTCCATGCCTCGCAGGGTCCGCACCTCGGGCTGCCGCAGATGATCCAGTCACGGGCGCAGATGGGGTATCGCGGTGTGCTGTTGCCGCTGGTGACCACAGTGTTCACCTTCGTCGGGTTCAACGTCGTGGACACCGTCATCATCGACACCGGCCTGCACGGCCTCTACGGCTGGAACCGCACGCTGATCGGCATCGCGATCACGCTGCTCGCGGCGGTGCTCGCGATCTACGGCCACGACTGGCTGCACATCGCGTTCCGGGTGCTGTTCGTGGTGTCGATCCCGTTCTGGGTGGTGCTGACGATCGGCATCCTGGCCGGAGCGGCCGGCGGCCACGGGCCGTCCGCACCGCTCGGCTTCACCGCGGTCGGCTTCTTCGCCCAGGCCACCGTCGCCGCGAGCTACAACGTCACCTACGCGCCCTACGTCTCGGACTACTCGCGCTACCTTCCCCGCGACACCGCGACCTCGAGAACAGTGCTCTCGGTGTTCTGGGGCGCGGCCGGATCGCCGCTGTGGCTGATCCCGATCGGCGCGTGGCTCGCGACCTACCTCGGCGCGTCCGACCCGATCGCCGGCATCCACGACGCGGCGTCCAACGTCTTCGGCCCGCTGGGCGACATCCTGGTCGTGCTCTCGGTCCTCGCGCTGGTCGCCACCATGGGGCTCAACGCCTACAGCGCCATGCTCACCGTGATCACCGGCGTCGACTCGGTGCGCGCCGTCCCGCGCACGGCCGCCATTCGCGTCGTGTGCATCGTGCTCGTGTCGGTCGTCGCGGCGGTACTGGGCGTGTTCGTCATCAGGAACCCGAGCACCGCGCTGAACAACTCGCTGCTGATCATGCTGTACCTGCTGGCGCCGTGGACGGCCGTCAACCTGGTCGACTACTTCTTCGTGCGCCGCGGGAACTACGCCATCACCGACCTGTTCCGGCCCGACGGCATCTACGGGTCGTGGGCCTGGCGCGGCATCGTCGCCTACCTCGTCGGCATCGTCGTCGAGATCCCGTTCATGTACCTCACCGACAGCTACCAGGGTTTCCTCGCCCACCAGCTCGACGACGTCGACATCTCCTTCCTGGTCGGGCTCGTCGTCGCCGGCGGTGTCTACTACGCGGCCACCCGCTCGCTCGACCTGCCGGGCGAGCAGCCGGCGGT
>CAZZZE010000180.1:0-5724 GCA_964658365.1 uncultured Jatrophihabitantaceae bacterium | reverse complement strand
CTCGGCGAGCGCGACCACTTCTACGGCGCACGGTCGGCACCGCGTTACCGGGCGGCCGGTGCGCGCGTCGAGATCCTCGCCGAAAGCGGGCACTCGCCCTTGGTCGAGGTGCCCGAGCTCACAGCACGGCTGATCGCCGAGTTCGCCCGGTAGCCCACGCGTTACCCGAGCACCAGATCTTGTGACATACCAAGCGGTATGTCACCGAAGTAGTGGTACCGATTAATGGCCTCGCCGGCTCGTAATTCGATAACGTAAGTAGGTTCTTCCGCGCGGCGGGTTTGACTTTCCAAACCGTCTTTCGACACTATTCAACTTATGGCGAAGAAAGTAGTGACGACGACCGAGTTCATCGACGACCTGGACGGGGGTTCCGCCGCTGGAACCGTCGCTTTCAGTTTCGATGGAACCAACTATGAAATCGACTTGAGCAAGAAGAACAAGACGGCGATGGAGAAGGCCTTCAAGCCCTACATCGAGCACGCTCGCAAGCCTCGTGCGGCACGGCGTGCCCAGCCGAAGGCGGCCGCGCGCCGCCAGAACCTGCCGGCGATTCGGGCGTGGGCCAAGGAGAGCGGTTTCGAGGTCTCCGACCGCGGGCGGGTCAGCCAGGAAATCATCGACGCGTACACCGCGGCACACTGAACTCGGGCGGGCGCCGGTTTCAGGCCTTGGCCTGCGACCAGCGCTCGACGATCGAGACGTCTGCGACGAAGCGGACCGCGGTGCTCCCGCCCTGCCATCGTCGGGCTGTCTCCTCGAGACACGACCGCAGGACGTCGCAGGCCTCGTCGGCGCGCTCGGCCCGCACCTGCACGAGCAGCTCGTCGTGCAGGCACAGGACGATCCGAGCTGCCAGCGGCGCGAGCCGGGCCCGCGCGGTGACGGCCCACATCTTGAAGAATTCGGCGGCGGCACCCTGCACGAGCGCGTTGCGCGCGTAGCGGCCGCGCGCACCTTGCGCGGCGCGTACGCCGGCTTCATCGAGCCCGGGGGCGAGCGCCGGCATCCGGACCGACCGGCCGCCGTGGGTGCGGACGTCCTGGCCGGCTCGGCCGCGCTCGTAGGCGTCGTCGAGGTAGCGCATCGCCACCGGGTAGGCGCGCTGCAACCCCCGCAGCGCCTCGCCCGCGGTACCCGACGTCTGCCCGTACATCGCCGCGAGCACAGCCACCTTGGCCACCGCCCGCTCGACGCCGAGCCGCTGCGCAACCGGTGCGTACAGGTCGTCGGCACTGCCGGCGCGGGCCAGTTCGGCGTCGCCGGAGACCACGGCGAGCACCCGCGGTTCGATCTGGCCGAGGTCGGCACGCACGAACACCTGACCGGGCTCGGCCGCGACCGCCGGGCGCAATTCGGCGGGCAGGTTGTGCAGGCCGGCCTGGGCCGTCATCCGCCCCGCTGCGCCGTCGGTAGCGCTCCAGCGCCCGCGCAGGCGCCCGTCGCGCACGTGCGCGGCGAGCCACCCGTGCCCGTAGGTGGTGGCGATGCGCTCGGCCTTGCGCCAGTCGAGCAGGGCGGCGACCAAGGGAGAGGAGTCACGAAGCGGTTCCAGGCGCCACGAGCGGGTGTCGGGCACGTCGACACCCGCCCGGGCCAGCAGCTCGCGGACCTCGGCCGGGTTGCGCAGATCGACGTCGGACGACACGCGGCGGTCGCGCTCGGCCCGCAGCCGGGCGGCATCGGCGTCGTCGCGCGGCGCCGGGCCGGCGAGCGTGGTGATCAACTGCTCGGCCGTGGCGACGTCGACGGGCAGTCCTTCGACCTGCAGCTCGGCGCACAGCAACTCGGCGGCGGACTCCGACCACGCCGTCAACACCGGGTCGCCGCCGGCGTCGAGTTCGTCGAGCAGCCCGCGTTGCCGTTGCGCGCAGCGCAGCGCGACCTGCGCCCAGCGCGCGAGCCGGTCGGTGCCGACGCGCCACCCGCCACCGGCCCAGTCCGGGCGAAGGTAGCCGTCCGGGCGCACCGGGTCGCCCTCGTCGCCGTCTGCCGCACCCGCGTTGACGAAGTCGAGCTGGCCCTCGGCCGGCAGCCCGTCGAGCGGCAACCCGCAGGCGGCCGCCCAGACGACTGCCGGGTCGTCGGCCACGCCGCCGAAGATCAACCGGTGCACGGCGGCGACGTCCCAGCACGCACCGAGCCGCAACCCGACCACCGCGTCGGCGGTCGGGCGGCCCGACCACGTCCAACGCGGGCGCAGGGCGGCCTCTATCGCGGCCAGGTCGTCGAGCGAGGCGGACCAGCGCCGGTCAGCCGTCGCCAGGCCTACCCCACTCTCGCTCGCGGCCACACCCAGCAACCGCCCGGGGCCGACGCCGGCTGCGGCCAGCTCGTCGACGAGGGGCATGCGTCCATCCTGCCGCGGTCGTCGGACAGCGCCGCGGGTCGGCCACGCCCCGGCGTACCGCTCGGTAGGGTTGACGCCCTCATGAGGAGCCACCATCACCGCGCCTGACGATCCCACTCACATCGGCGAGTCGCTGCGCGTCCGCGAGCTCACGGCCGAGGGCCGGTACGTCGACCGCCTGTACGTCCAGCTCGACGAGCTGCGGGAGCAGGCGAGCGCCGCCCTCGACCGCACCGCCCGCAGCGCGACGGTCGGTACCCCCGGGGCGCGCAGCGAGCGCGATGCATTCATGCGGCTGTACGGGCAGCGGGTCCGCACGCTGATCGACGTGGAGAACCGGCTCTGCTTCGGTCGCCTGGACCTCGCGACCGGTGAGCGTCGCTACGTCGGGCGCATCGGGATGTCCGACGAGGCGCGGCACGAGCTGCTCGTCGACTGGCGGGCACCCGCGGCCGAGCCGTTCTACCAGGCCACCGCGGCCCGGCCCGACGGCGTGCTGCGCCGCCGGCAGATCAGCATTACCAAGCGCAAGGTCACCGACGTCCAGGACGAGGTTCTCGACCTCGAGGGTTTCGAGGCCTCGGGCGTCGAGGGCAGTCACGTCGTGGTGGGCGAGGGCGCGCTGTTCGCCAGCCTCGACGCCGCGCGCAGCGGCCGGATGCGCGACATCGTGGCGACCATCCAGGCCGACCAGGACGAGGTGATCCGCGCGCCGCTGGCCGGGGTGCTGGTCGTCCAGGGCGGCCCGGGCACCGGCAAGACCGCGGTGGCGCTGCACCGGGCTGCGTTCCTGCTCTACGCCAACCGCGAGCGCATCGCCCGGTCCGGCGTGCTCGTCATCGGGCCGAACCGGGTGTTCCTGCGCTACATCGACCAGGTGCTGCCCGCCCTCGGCGAGGCCGACGCGGTCGTCATGTCGACGCCCGGCGAGCTGTACCCGGGCGTGGTGGCCACTGCCACGGAGGCGTCCGCGGTGGTGGCCGTCAAGGGCGACCTGCGGATGGCCGACGTGCTCAAGCGGGCGGTCGAGCGGCGCCAGCGGATGATCAGCACCGGGCGGCCGATGGACGTCGACGGCACCACGATCCGGCTCCAGCCACGCTACGTCCGCGAGGCCCGCGACGTCGCCCGCCGCAGCCGGGCACCGCACAACGTGGCCCGCAAGACCTTCGTCCAGCACGTGTTGCGCAGCCTGGCCCGGGCGCTGGCCGCTGCGCGCGGCACCGACGTCGACGACGACAACCGGGCCATGCTGCAGGCCGAGCTGCTCGAGTCGCGCGACGTCCGCCGCGAGGTGAACCTGCTCTGGATGCCGATCACCCCGCAGCGCCTGCTGCGCGATCTCTACGCCGACCCGGCACTGCTGGGCGACGCGGCCGGGCGCACCCTCACCCGCGAGGAGCGCGAGCTGCTGCACCGGGCCCGCGGCGCGCCCTGGACGACGGCCGACGTGCCGCTGCTCGACGAGGCGGCCGAGCTGCTGGGCGATGACGACTCGGCCGACGAGGCCGAGCAGTTGCGCGCCAAGGCCGACCGCAAGGCCGAGGTCGAGTACGCCCAGCAGGTCCAGGAGACCTTCGGCGGCGCCGAGTTCGGCACCGCCGAGGAACTCGCCAGTCGTTACGCCGGCAGCTGGTCGCTGGGCAGCGTGGCCGAGCGGGCCGGCGCCGACCGTACCTGGACGTACGGTCACGTCGTCGTCGACGAGGCGCAGGAACTGTCGCCGATGGCGTGGCGGCTGCTCATGCGGGTCTGCCCGGCCCGCTCGTTCACCATCGTCGGCGACGTCGCCCAGACCGGGTCGGCAGCCGGGGCCACAGCATGGGCCGACGTCCTCGAGCCCTACGTCGGCGACCGCTGGCGGCTGGCCGAGCTGACCGTCAACTACCGCACGCCCGAGCAGGTCATGGACCTCGCCGCCGCGGTGCTCGCCGCGGGCGGTTCCAGCGTGCGGGCACCGACGTCGGCGCGCATCGGGCGCGACGAGCCGCAATTCACGCATGTCGACACGGTCCCGGCGACATCGCCGATCCTGACCGACATCGTGGCCGACGAGCACCGCCGGGCCGGTGAGGGCACGGTGGCCGTCATCACCTCGGTGGCCGCGCATTCCGCGATCGCGGCGGCCGTGCGCGGTGCGCTGCCCGACGGGCTGGTCACCGCCAGCAGCGACTCGCTCGAGTCGCCGGTCTCGGTGCTCACCGTCGCGGCGGCCAAGGGGCTCGAGTTCGACGGGGTCGTCCTCGTCGAGCCGGGCGAGATCGTGGCCGAGTCGCCGCGCGGGGTCAACGACCTCTACGTGGCGCTCACCCGGCCCACCCAGCGCCTGCACGTCGTCCACCGCGATCCGCTGCCCGCAGGCCTGTCGTAGCAGGTCCCTAGAGTGACGCCCATGAGCTTGACGCTGATGGCCGTCCACGCGCATCCCGACGACGAGGCCACCGGCACCGGTGGGGTGTTCGCGAAGGCGGCGGCCGAGGGCATCCGCACCGTGCTCGTCACCTGCACCGACGGGCGCTGCGGCGACGGCCCCGGCGGCGTCAAGCCCGGCGAGGACGGCCACGACCCCGACGCCGTCGTGGCGATGCGCGCCGGAGAGCTCGAGCGCAGCGCGGCCATCCTCGGGGTCAGCGACCTCGAACTGCTGGGCTACGGCGACTCCGGGATGATGGGCTGGGACGCCAACACCGCGCCTGGCGCGTTCTGGGGGGTCCCGGTCGACGAGGCCGCGGGGCGGCTCGCCGAGCTGATGCGCCGCTACCGTCCGGACGTCGTCGTCACCTACGACGAGAACGGCTTCTACGGCCACCCGGACCACATCCAGGCGCACCGCATCACCATGGCGGCGCTGGACCTGCTGGACCCGGCCGAGGCGCCGGCCAAGGTCTACTGGACCACGATCCCGCGCTCGCAGTTCGAGCACTTCCGGCAGGTCATGCTCGAGCTCGGCGCCGACTGGGACGAGGAGGCCGACGGCGAGCCGCCGGCCTTCGAGATGGGCCTGCCCGACGACGAGGTCACGACCTGGGTCGACACCTCGGCGTTCGCCCAGCAGAAGTACGACTCGCTGGCCGAGCACGCCAGCCAGACCGAGAACATCATCTTCCTGCGACTCGGCGTCGAGCGGTTGGGCGAACTGATGGGCGTCGAGACCTTCGTCCGGGTCCGCGACGCCACGGGCGCCCCGCTGCCCGAGTACGAGCTGTTCGACGGGCTGCGCTGACGCCTCGCCCGGCCGAGCCTCGACCTTTGTGGTTGGCTGCGCTCATGGCGCGCGCTCGACGATCGTGGCTCGCGGTGCTGGCGCTGGGGATGGCCCTGGCGCTGGCACTGGGCGGATGCAGCTCCGTGGTCGACGGGGTCGGCGGCACCGT
>CAZZZE010000179.1:4050-5758 GCA_964658365.1 uncultured Jatrophihabitantaceae bacterium | reverse complement strand
AGCTTCTTCAGCTGGGCCCGGCCGAGGGTGGTCTTGGGGAGCATGCCGCGCACGGCGAGCTCGATGACGCGCTCGGGCTTGGTCTCGAGCAGCTGGCCGACGGTGCGGCTGGACAGACCACCCGGGTAGCCGGAGTGGCGATAGCGCAGGTCGTTGAGCTTCGCGCCGGTCAGTGCGACCTTCTCGGCGTTGACGACGACGACGAAATCGCCGGTGTCGACGTGCAGGGCGAACTGCGGCTTGTGCTTGCCACGCAGCAACGTGGCGGCCTGGGAGGCGAGGCGGCCGAGGACGATGTCGTTGGCGTCGATGACGTGCCAGTGACGCTCGATCTCGCCCGGCTTGGGGTTGTACGTGCCGGTCTTGGGCATGGAGCTGCTTCTCTCGTTCGGTCTTCACGCTGCACTGCTGACTTAATGCGCAGTCGGCGCCCTCACGGTCATCCGCGACGAGAGATCTCGCTCGATGGACCCTGAGGCATGGCCGGTGCACGCGGACGCGCCGCGCACCACCGACGAACTCTACCGTCGGCGCTGCGGGGGGCCAAATCCCTGCCCGCTCGACGGGCGGCACCCGGACTCGCTCGTTAGTCTGAGCCGGTGCCGAGCCAGCCGACCGCGGACCCATCGGGGTCCGCGCGCGTCGTGGCCCGGGTCGGCGTATTGCCCCTGGCGTGCGTCCTGGGCGTGCTGGTCATCGTCGCCGTCGCCGGGCTGACGTGGAACGTCTCGCCCTACTACGGCCGCCCCAGGGCTGCGGCACCGAAGCAGGTGAACGTCGGCACGGTGCCGGTGCGCGCCGCGCCGGTCGCGTCCGCGGCGCTGTCCCCGAACCGCATCGTCATCCCCCGGCTCCGGGCCGTCGCCCCGATCGTCAAGGTCGGCACCACACCCGATCGCGAGCTCGAGATCCCGCAGAACCCGAAGGTCGTGGGGTGGTGGAGCCCCGGCGCGAAGCCGGGCGCCCGCAAGGGCACCGCGATCCTGGCCGGGCACATCAACTACGCCGGGGTCGACGGCACGCTGAGCCGGATCGGCACGCTCACGCCGGGCGACGAGGTCGACATCTACGGAACCCACAACGCAGGGCACAAGACGATGGTCAAGTTCGCGATCACCGGCGTGCGGACCTATCACAAAACGGCGCTGCCCTATCAGCAGATCTTCGACCAGGGCAGCGTCGGGCGCATCGCGATCGTCACCTGCGGTGGCCCGTTCGACGCCTCCACCGGCAACTACCTCGACAACATCGTCGCCTTCGCCGTCCCGGCCAGCACCTGAGCCGGCTCAGCGCGGGCGGGCGACGCGGGTCTCGTCGAACACCGGCTCGCTCGACTCGTAGACCCGCCCGTCGCCGCCGAAAACGATGAAGCGGTCGAACGAGCGCGCGAACCACCGGTCGTGGGTGACGGCCAGCACCGTGCCGTCGAAGCTCTCGAGCGCCTCCTCGAGCGATTCCGCGCTGAGCACGTCGAGGTTGTCGGTGGGCTCGTCGAGCAGCAGCAGAGTGGCGCCGGACAGCTCGAGCAGCAGGATCTGGAAGCGGGCCTGCTGGCCGCCGGACAGCGAACCGAAGCGCTGGTCGCCCTGCTGGGCCAGGCCGTAGCGCCGCAGCGCGCCCATCGCGCGGCCCCGGTCGACACCCCGCCGCTCGCCCTCGCCGGCCCAGAGGAGGTCGACGAGGCTGCGGTCCAGCCACTCGGGGTGGG
>CAZZZE010000179.1:0-4040 GCA_964658365.1 uncultured Jatrophihabitantaceae bacterium | reverse complement strand
CGTGTTGCCGACGCCGTTGCCCGTCCACGGGCCTCCGAACAGGCCGGGGACCACGCGGGCGCCCAGCTTCCACGCGCCGCTGTGCCGCACGTCGTCACCGCCGAGCAGCCGTAGGAAGTGCGACTTGCCCGCCCCGTTCGCGCCCAGGACGCCGATGCGCTCGCCGTAGAAGATCTCGGCGTCGAAGGGCTGCATCAGCCCGGTGAGCTCGAGGCCCTCGCACACGACCGCGCGCACGCCGGTGCGCCCCCCGCGCAGCCGCATCGCGACCTGCTGGTCATCGGGCTTGTCCGGGGGCGGGCCCTCGTCCTCGAAGCGCTCGAGGCGCCGGGCCTGGACGCGGTACTTCTGGGCCATGACCTCGCTGACCCGCGCCTGGATCTTCAGGGTGTTCACGAGGTCCTTGAGCCGGGCGTGCTCCTCCTCCCAGCGGCGGCGCAGCTCGGCCATCCGATCGTGTCGGTGCGCGCGTGCCTCGTGGTAGCTGGCGAACCCGCCGCCGTGCACCCACGTCGTGCCGCCCTCGACGGTGACGACGCGGTCGGCGACGACCGCCAGCAGCTCGCGGTCGTGGCTGACGAACAGCACGGTCTTGGGTGTCTCGCGCAGCCGCTGCTCGAGCCAGCGTTTGCCGGGGACGTCGAGGTAGTTGTCGGGCTCGTCGAGCAGCAGCACCTCGTCGCGGCCGCGCAGCAGCAGCTCGAGGGCCAACCGCTTCTGCTCGCCGCCGGACAGCGTGGTCAGCTCGCGGTACTTGCAGCTCTCGAACGGCATGCCGAGCGCGGCCACGGTGACGGTGTCCCACAGCACCTCGGCGTCGTAGCCGCCGGCCTCGCCCCACTCGGCGATGGCGTGGGCGTAGCTGAGCTGGGTGGGCTCGTCGTCGCGGTCCATCATGGCCAGCTCGGCGTCCTGCAGGGCCTGCCACGCCGCCTCGATCGGCGCCGGCGACAGGCCGACCAGGAAGTCCTGGACGGTGCTCGAGTCGCGGACCGAGCCGATGAACTGGCGCATGACGCCGACGCCGCCGACTCGCGTAACCGTCCCCGTTTGCGGCGTCTCGTCGCCGGCGATCAGGCGCAGCAGCGTCGTCTTACCCGTGCCGTTCGCCCCGACCAGCGCGGCCTTCACTCCCTCGCCGACGCGCAGGCTGGCGCCGGTGAGCAGCGCGCGCCCGTCGGGCAGGACGTGCCCGATGCCGGCGGCCTCCACGTAACCCATGCCCACCAGTGTCCGGGACGCGGCAACTACGCTTTCGGCCATGCCCCGTCGTCCGACCCGCGCAGTCCCCACGGTGCTCGTGCCCGGCTGGACCGGCTCCGGGCCCGGGCACTGGCAGACCTGGTTGGGTGAGCAGCTCGAGCAGGCCGGGCGCGAGGTCCGCCGGCCGGCGTTCGCCGACGTCGACCACCCCGTCCTGGCCGACTGGTCGGCCGATCTGCGCGCCGCGCTCGACGGGCTGCCCGACGACGGCTTCGATGTCGTCGCGCACTCGCTCGGGGCGGTGCTGTGGCTGCATCACGTGTCGGTGTCGGCGCCGCGCGCGCCGCGGCCGGCCCGGGTCGCCCTCGTGGCGCCGCCCAGCCCGGCGCTGGACGCCGCCGAGGTGGCCGAGTTCTTCCCGCCGCCGCTGGACGTCGACACCGTGCGGCGCGGCGCCGACGGCACCGTCCTGATCGCCGGCGACGACGACCCGTACCTGCCCGAGGGCATCGCCGAGGCCTACGGCCGGCCGCTGAAGATGGCCACCACGGTGATCGCCGGTGGTGGCCACCTGAACACCGAGTCCCGTTACGGCGCCTGGCCGGCCATGCTCGACTGGTGCGGGCGGGACAACCTCGCGTTCTTCTGAGCGGGCGACCAGCCGGGCGGCGCGAACAGGTACCCCATCCGCTCCCGCCAGGTGCTCGCGGCCCGGACGTCGCGGGCGATGGCCGCGTACTCGTGGTACTGCAGGCGGAACAGGTTGTGGCTGTCGAGGTTCTTCGTCAGGCCGTACCGCGGCCGGTGGGTCTCCTCGGCGTAGGAGGCGAACAGCCGGTCCCAGACGACGAGGATCCCGGCGTAGTTGCGGTCGAGGTACTCGGGGTCGCTGCCGTGGTGCACCCGGTGGTGCGACGGTGTGTTGAAGACGAACTCGATCGGCGCCCACATCCGGTCGATGCGCTCGGTGTGGACGAAGAACTGGAAGATCAGGTTGATCGAGAAGGCGGTGAAGATCAGCCACGGCGGTACGCCCAACAGCGGCAACGGGATCCAGACGACGAGCTCCCACCATGGGTTCCACTTCTGGCGCACCGCGGTCGAGAGGTTGAACCCCTGGCTGCTGTGATGCGCCTGGTGGGCGGCCCACAGGATGCGTACGCGATGGGCGCTACGGTGCTCGGCGTAGAACAGCAGGTCGACGCCCACGAGCACACCGACCCAGGTGTACCAGCGATCGGCGGGCAGGCGCAGTGGCGTGCTCTCGTACAGCGCCGCGTACCCGAGCAACGCCACGATGCGGGCCAGCCCGTTGACGACCAGGGAGCCGGCGCCCATGCCGATGTTGGTGCGCACGTCGCGCAGGTCGTAGGCGCCCGCGCCGCGTTCGTCCGCGTCGAGCACCCGCAGGGCTAGGAACTCGAGCGCCATGAACGCAGCGAACACCGGGATGGCCACGACGACCGGATCCCGCAACGACTCGGCGAATGACACCCGCACACCTGTCTCTAACTGACCGTACGGTCACTTACCGTAGGGTAAGATCCGCACGGTGTCCACCGCCGTCATCGGGACGAAGGGCGTGCCACGTCCCGAGCGTGAGCAGCAGATCATCGCCGTCGCCGTCGGCGAGTTCGCGGCGCGCGGGTACACCCGGGCCTCGATGGTCGCGATCGCGCGGCGCGCAGGCATCTCCAAACCGCTGATCTACCAGTACTTCGGCTCGAAGGACGGGCTGTACCTCGCCTGCCTGCACGGCGTCGCCGGAGCGCTGCTGGCCCGGCTGGACGAGGCCGAGCTCGAGGTCGACGACACGGCCGCGTCGCGCATCCACCCGCTGCGAGCGATCTTCGGCGCGCTCGAACCGCAGCGCGAGGCGTGGCGGCTGCTGTTCGACACCAGCGTGCCGGCCGACGGCCCGATCCGGCCCGCTGCCCTGGGCTACCAGGCGCGCCTCGCCGACCTGGCGGCCAGCGGATCCGAGCGCTTCCTTGCCGCTCGGGGCCGGCACAGCGCGCTCGACGCCGCCGCGCTGACCGCGGTGTGGATGGGCATCGTCACCTCGCTGGTCACCTGGTGGCTCGAGCACCCCGACGAGTCGGCGCACGCCATGGTTGAGCGCTGCGAGCGCCTGCTCACCGCCGTCCTCACCTGACCTGACCCGCCCCGCTCCGGGCTGCGCCCGGGCAGTGGTCAGCCGTAGCCGCCCACTTACAGGCAGAAGTGACCACACCCCCGGGGAACCCGGGGTGTGGGCCGGCTCAGGCGTCGCGGCGGGCCATCGTCTCGCGGGCCCGAGCGGCCAGCTGGTCATCGGGCGGGTAGCCGACCTCGACGAGGGTCAGCCCGTGTGCCGCCGCGACCCGCACCTGGTCCGAGCGACGGTCGCGGGTCAGCAGCGAGGCCGGCCACTCGGGTTGCCAGTGACCCTCCCCCACGCCGATCAGCGCGCCGACGAGCGAGCGCACCATCGAGTGGCA
Organism: uncultured Jatrophihabitantaceae bacterium; assembly: GCA_964658365.1. GTDB lineage: Bacteria > Actinomycetota > Actinomycetes > Mycobacteriales > Jatrophihabitantaceae > Jatrophihabitans. The sequence continues at coordinate 357 of CAZZZE010000179.1, read as the reverse complement.
GAACGCGTCGGCGACCACGGTGCAGGTCAGCTCGCCGCCGGCCCGCACGACGTCGAGGCGCTGCAGGCTGCGGATGGTCGTCGCGCCCTCCCGGCGCCGGCAGAAGGCGGCGAAATCGTGCAGCCCGAGCAGGGGCGACGCGGCCTCGGCCATGGCCCGCTCGTCCAGTCGCCGCGGCCAGCCGAGCACCACCCTGCGCTCGACCGGGTGCGGGCCCCCGACGGTGTCGGCGATGCGGTACACGTAGCGGCGCCACACCGCCGAGAAGCGCGCGTCGAAGCCGGCCGGGACCGCCCGCACCGCCCGCACCCGCACGTCCGGTGGCAGCACCCCGGCCAGGCGGCGCACCAGCAGCTC